>NZ_JBIVJP010000003.1:492071-495719 GCF_044750285.1 Streptomyces sp. NPDC088812
CGCCCCGGCAGCAGAACTGACGCACCACACCCCGCAGCGGGGCAGGTGCACCCCGCCCCGCAGCGGGACCGACGCAGAACCCACCCGCCCGCGCCCCCTCCCGGGGCGCGGGCGGGACGGCAGGGCAGGAAGGACGCCGCACCGTGCCAGAAGGGCACACCATCCACCGGCTCGCCGAGGACTACGCCGCCCGCTTCCGGGGCGGGCCGGTCCGCCTCAGCAGCCCCCAGGGCAAGTTCTCCGACGCCGCCGCCCTCCTCGACGGCTCGGTCCTCCACGCCACCGAGGCGCACGGCAAGCACCTCTTCCTCGGCTTCGGCACCGGCACCTGGATCCACATCCACCTCGGCCTCTTCGGCAAGGTCGCGTTCGGCGGCGCCCCCGCGCCCCCGCCCACGGACACCGTCCGCCTGCGCCTCACCGGCCCCACCGCCCACGTCGACCTCCGGGGCCCCACCACCTGTGCGCTGATCACGGACGACGAGAAGCGCGCGATACACGACCGCCTCGGCCCGGACCCCCTCCGCGGCGACGCCGACCCGGACGCCGCGTACCGCCGCGTCGCCCGCAGCCGTACGACGATCGCCGCCCTCCTCATGGACCAGAAGGTCATCGCGGGCGTGGGCAACGTCTACCGCGCCGAGGTCCTCTTCCGGCACCGCATCGACCCCTACCGCCCGGGCCGGGACATCACCCCCGCCGAGTGGCGGGCCGTCTGGTCCGACCTGGTCGCCCTCATGCGCGAGGGCGTCCGCACCAACCGCATCGACACGGTCCGCCCCGAACACACCCCGGAGGCGATGGGCCGCCCGCCCCGCGTCGACGACCACGGCGGCGAGGTCTACGTCTACCGCCGCACCCACCAGCCCTGCCACCTGTGCGGCGACGGCATCCGCACCGCCGACCTGGCGGCCCGCAACCTCTTCTGGTGTCCCACCTGCCAGAGACCCTGACCCCGCCCGGACCGCCGGGCGCACGCGCGGCCGCGGCCACCGTCACCGACCCGCCGCCGCAATCCTCACGAACCCGCGCCCAACGGCCGGATGCGGGACGAGTCAGGGAATTTCTCCCTCTCCGCGGCACGAGCGCTTTCCATGCCGTTCACTGTGAAGTCGAGCCTCGGACGGGGGACAAGTGGGACCTCCCGTGCCAAGCGGCGGGTTGGATGGATAGGGTCCCGAACTAATGGCAGCAGGACGACAGCGGCGCTCGGAAGCCGAGACGTTGACGGCCCGGTTCAAGCACCTGGTGCACCGGGTCCGCACCGGCGTGCGCAGAAGCGCCGTGGACTACTTCCGCGGCGACGGTTCGGACTGGATCGCGCTGGCCGGCCTGCTGCTCACCGTCCCCCTGATCGCGGTCACCACGCTCGCCAACTCGGTCTGGTGCTCACCGGCCGCGCTCGTCCTGCCCATCGTGGCCGGCGGTCTGCTGCTGCGCCCGGCGAGCCTGCTCAGCCTGTACGCGGCGGCGGCCACGGCCCTGATCGTGGAGTCGGTGCAACTGGGCCCGTACACGGAGGGCCCGTCCCGCGTCACCCCCGGCGTGGTCCTGGTCGTGGCGGCCTGCGGGTTCTTCGGCCTGCTCATCGCCCAGTTCCGCAGCCGGGTCGGCGTGCCCTGGCGACGCGGCGGCACCATGCTCTTCGACCTGCGCGAACGCATCCGGGTGCAGAGCAAGCTGCCGACACTGCCGCAGGGCTGGCACCGTGAGATGGCGCTGCGGCCGGCCGGAGGCCAGTCGTTCTCCGGCGACTTCGTCGTCGCGGCCCGCACCAACGGCGGCCGCACCATGGAGGTCGTCCTCACGGACGTCTCCGGCAAGGGCATGGACGCCGGCTCCCGGGCCCTGCTGCTGTCCGGCGCCTTCGGCGGCCTGCTCGGCTCCCTGCCCCCGCACGCGTTCCTGCCCGCCGCCAACGGCTACCTCCTGCGCCAGGACTGGGACGAGGGCTTCGCGACCTCCATCCACCTCGTCCTCGACCTCGACTCCGGCGACTACGAGCTGTACTCCGCCGGGCACCCCCCGGGCCTCCAGCTCAGCTCCGGCACCGGCCGCTGGGAGGAGAAGGCCGCGGAGGGCCCGCTCCTCGGCGTGTACGAGGGCGCCCAGTTCGACCCGGTGAAGGGCTCGCTGCGCCCCGGCGACGTGCTGATGCTCTTCACCGACGGCCTGGTGGAGACCTCCGACCGGGACATCATGGAAGGCATCGACCGCCTCACGGGCGAGGCCGACCGCTATGTCGCCGGCGGCTTCCAGGGCGCCGCCTGGCACCTGATCGAGGCGGTCGCCAAGGACGTCAACGACGACCGGGCGCTCCTGCTCGTCTGCCGCGAGGGCCCGACGGCGGCCATGGCGCACTGACGTCCGCCCGCTGTGCCCCATGATGCCCATCGATGTCCCCACGGTGCGGTCATACTTTCGTGCCGCCTCCGTAACTGCTACGGCTTCCCGATTGCCTCGCCGAGCGGGAAGTTGCTACAGATGGAGTGCAAACAAGGTGTGGCAGGCAGGTCCCAGCGGGGGAGGCGGGTTCGAGTATGAAGTTCGACATGGGTGCGCAGACGCTGTCGACACTGATGCGTGATTCGCGCGGGTCGAGTGACGACCTCGGTTCGTTGATCAAGCAGCTGGTGCAGGCGGCGCAGCCGTTGGAGGGGAAGTTCAACGGTGCGGGTCGGGTGATGTTCGACCAGTTCAAAGCGCGTGCGGACGAGATCGCGAACGACCTGAACTCGTCGCTGTCGGCGATCCTGGGTGGTCAGTCGGGGATGGAGTCGGCGTTCTCCTCGGGTGACCAGGAGCAGGGTGACAACGCGCGGCAGCAGATGGCGGCGGCCAACTTCGACGCGGCGCGTTTCGGCGCGCGTTGAGTGTGCGGGTCTGAGTCCGGTCCGGTTCTGTTTCTTTTCACGGGGAGTGTGTGATGGCTGGTGCGGGTGCTGATCGTCGGTCCTACGACTCGGGTGCGTCGGGGGACGCGCAGGGGAACATCCAGGCGGTGGTCGCGCGACTGGAGGAGGTGATCGGCCAGCGTGACCGTCAGGTGAAGGCGGCGATGGCGGACTTCGCGGCGGACGGGGTCTCGGAGGAGTACCACGGCAAGGAGCAGCGGTGGACCAACGCCTCGAACGAGGTGAAGAACATCATCGGTCTGCTGAAGTCGACGCTGGAGAAGAACGACGGTACGGCGCAGTCGACGGCCCAGCGGGCGAAGGCCGCGGTCGACAACATCGGCTGACGTTCACGGTGCGTTGACGCTGTGGGAACGAGAACGGGGGTTGGCGGGTGCCGGTCTGGGATTTGAAGCCGCAGGGCATTCAGCACGTGCTGAAGACGACGGGTGAGACGGCGTCGGGTCTGCAAAAGCATGCGACGGCGTTCGGTGAGCATGTGACGTCGGCGGCCTCCAGCGCCGGCACGATCTCCGCGGATGCGCCTGCCGCGGGTGGCGAGCAGGCGCAGGGCGGTCTGGTGGCGCTGGCGTTGTCGCAGTTCGCGGATCACGCGGTGAAGGACCTGGAGTTCGTGGCGGCGCGGGCGGGCAAGTCGTTGCAGGGTGTGGTGGACGCGACGACGGCGTATCTGAACGGTGACGAGGAGATGGCGGCGGAGGCGCAGCGCAACACGCTGAAGGCTCCGAAGCTG
>NZ_JBIVJP010000004.1:0-128677 GCF_044750285.1 Streptomyces sp. NPDC088812
ACCGCGGGCTGCCCCCGTCTCCCGCCGGGCTGACCCGTCTCCCGGCGGGCTGCCCCCGTTTCCCGGCGGGCTGCCCCGTCCACCGCGGGCTGCCCCCGTCTCCCGCCGGGCTGCCCCGTCCACCGCGGGCTGCCCCCGTCTCCCGCCGGGCTGCCCCGTCCACCGCGGGCTGCCCCCGTCTCCCGCCGGGCTGCCCCGTCCACCGCGGGCTGCCCCGTCCACCGCCGGGCTGCCCCGTCCCCCCGGTCGACCCGCCCCCTCCCGGCGGTCAGAGCAGCCCGGCCTCGATCAGCAGCCTCTGCACCCGCTCCACCTCCCGCGGCGACAGCGGCACCTGGGGCTCCGCCGTCGCCGGGCAGGCGATCACGCCCTGGAGGTGCAGCGCCGCCTTGAACGCGCCGATCGCCGCCGAGCTCGCGCCCATCCGGGCGGGGTCACCGGCGCCCACGATGCGGAACAGGGCGCACAGCCGCTCCTGTTCGGCCCGCGCCGCCTGAAGGTCGCCCGCACGCCACAGACGGTCGAGACGGACGTAGGCGTGCGGGTCGACGTTGGCGAAGCCGGGGACCGCCCCGTGCGCGCCGAGCGCGAGGGCCGCGTCGACGAGCAGTTCGGAGCCGGTCAGGACGCTGAAGCCGGGCATCGTCCGGGCGCCGGCGACGACCTCGCGGAAGCGGGCCAGGTCACCGCTGGAGTCCTTCAGCCCGGCCAGCACCCCGTCCGCGGCCAGCTCCAGGACGACGTCCGCGGGGAGTTCGGTGTGGACGGCGGCGGGCAGGTCGTAGGCGAGGACGGGGACCGGGCTCGCGGCGGCGACCAGCCGGTAGTGGCGGGCGATCTCCGCCGGATGGGTCCGGGTGTAGAAGGGCGAGATCACCACCACCGCGTCCGCGCCCGCCTCCGCGACGGACGCGACCTGCTCCAGCACCCGGGGCGTCGTCATGTCGATCGCCCCCGCCAGCACCGGCAGCTGTCCGCCCACGTGCGCCACGGTCGTCTCCACCACCAGTCGGCGCCGGCGGTCCGTCAGGTACGCCGCCTCCGAGGTCGTGCCGAGCACGAACAGCGCGTTCACCCCGGCCGCCACGAGATGGTCGACCAGCCGCAGCAGCGAGTCCACGTCCACCTCCCCCTCCGGTGTCAGGGGCGTGCACAGGGGCGGGACGACACCGGTCAGCGGGGCGGGCAACGGCATGAGGACTCCCTGGCGGCTGGACGAGCGGACGACGCGCCGACGGGGCGTGGGCCACGCGCGGGCGACCAGGGAAGTCTCCCCCCGCGAGCCCTACGGCAACGTCTTCTCGTACGTCGCGTCGGTGCCGGAGTCGTAGCCCAGCTCTCCGGCGGCGTCGTAGCCCTTGATGTGCGGGGCCGCCGTGACCTGCCGGCCCGGGACGCCGGCGGCGACGAACCAGCCGTGGTCCAGGGCGGCCGTGGCGCTGCTGTCGCCGTAGGACACGGTCACCTTCGCCACCGAGGACTCGACCCGGCCGACGACCCCCCAGCGGAACGGCAGCCTCTTGTTCGGCCTGCATCAAGCACCCCTCCTCGCCCTCCGGACCACCGTGCGGGCCGAATCGGTTGCCCGTCCGTCGTGTCCGCGTTCGTATGGGGGCATGGCGGAGGAACCGGAGCACGCGGACCTGGGCGGGCGGCTCGGCGAGAGGGCCTGGCGGCCCGGACAGCCCGGTGTGCTCGTGCTGCCGTCCGGCCGGCTGGTGCGCGGCCGCGGCCTGCGCCGGCCCCTGGATCCGGCGGCCGACCCGCCCTCGTACGGCCTCTACCTCCTGGGCTCCCGGCCGCCGCGGGTCCCCTGGGAGGCGCGCTGGGTCCGCCGGCCCGACTTCCGGCTGCCCGCCGACCGGGCCGACGCGCGGGCGGCGTTCGCCGAGGCGTGGCGGCGGGCGGCCGGGGAACCGGTCGAAGTCGCCTGCGCCGGCGGACGCGGCCGTACGGGGACGGCGCTGGCGTGTCTCGCGGTGCTGGACGGCGTACCGGCCGGGGAGGCGGTCGCGTTCGTGCGCCGGCACTACGACCGGCACGCCGTGGAGACGCCCTGGCAGCGGGCCTACGTACGGAGGTTCGGCCGGGCCGGTGCCGCGGACGTCACCGGCGAGGCCGCGGACGGGACCGCAGAGCGGACCACGGGCGGGGCCGGAGGCCGCGACGGCGCAGGGTGAGGGTCATCAGCAGGCGGTGCTCGCCGGGCCCGAAGTAGTCCTTGCGGGGGCCGTCGGGGTCGGGCACGAAGCCGAGGGAGCGGTAGAGGGCGACGGCCGTGTCGTTGCCGGGTTCCACGGAGAGCGACACGGACCGTACGCCCGCCGCGCGCAGATGGCCGAGAATGCGGGTCATCAGCCGCCTGCCGAGGCCCTGTCCGCGCAGCCCGGGGGCGATGCCCAGGCTGAGGATCCAGCTCCGGGCCGCGTCCGGCGGGGTCGACAGCACATAGCCGCCGAGGTCCGTGCCGTCCTCCAGCACGAACACGAAGTGCGGGAACGAGGCGAGGTACTGGCGCAGCACGAAGTACGGGTACGGATCACCCGGGAACGCCTCCGCGTCGAGACGGACGATATGGGGGAGATCTTCCTCCGTGGCCGCTCTGATCCGTAAGCGCCTTTCTCCGGACGCCTGGCTGTCCGTCGAACCGGCGACCGACGGAAAACGATCTCCGGGAAGAGGAGTCATACCGTCCCCTTGTGAAGGATCGACAAAATGAATGGCCCGTGCGCTGCTTCTTGTGCGATATGCATACCTGATCGTCCATCATTGCCCGGTGCATCCACGCCTTCAAGACCTCCGCGTACTGCTAGGCTGAACCAATGACCTCGGGATCGCCCACAGCCGACGTAAAGAATGCCGATGTGCCCTGGGACGCCTTCGATCCCGAGGAGTACATCAAGCGCAATTACATCGCGATCCAGCCGGTGGACCGGGAGATCCTCTCCCGTGTGCGTGATCACTTCCGTGATCATTTCCGAGGCGCGGCGGACCGTGTCCGCACCGGTATCGACGTCGGCGCGGGACCCAATCTCTATCCCGCCCTCGCCATGCTCCCCTGGTGCGACCGGATCACCCTCCTGGAGCGGTCCGCGGCGAACCTCGGCTACCTCGAGAGCCAACTCCCCGGCTACGACGCGAACTGGGACCAGTTCTGGGACGTCCTGCGCGAGCGGCCGGAATACGCCGACCCCGGCCTCGACCCCCGTAAGCGGTTCGCGGAAGCCGTCGGAAAACCCGTGGCGGGCAGCCTCTTCGACCTCTGCGGCGGGGACGAACGCTGGGATCTCGGCACCATGTTCTTCGTCGCCGAATCCATCACGGCCTCGCTCCAGGAATTCCGTGACGGAGTGGGCTGCTTTCTGCGTTCCCTGAATCCGGGCGCCCCCTTCGCCGCCGCATTCATGGAACATTCCGAGGGGTACAGCGTCGGCGCGGAGAAATTCCCCGCCCGGGACATCGACAGCGCCGAGGTGACCAGGGTGCTGGCGGATTACGCGGAGGGTGTCAGGATCCACCGCATGGCCAATCCGAAGCACCTGGTGCGCACCGGATACACCGGAATGATCCTGGCCTGCGGACGGCGGAAAGGCTGACTCCCGATCCGTTCTGTTCCATGGTGACGGGCCTGTGCGAGGGGAATGGGCATGCAGATCAAGCCGAGACAGAATCTGCTCGAAGTGTGGCAGGCCGTCGCCCGCCACTCCTTCGACGGCGGAGAATGGGACTGGGGTGCCTGGGGCGGCCGCAGCAGCGTCGCCGACGCCGAGCGGCTGCTGTGCCTGCTCTACCCCGCCACCGAGATCACCGCTCTGCGTCTCGACGACCCCGACACCACCCAGCGGGACGTGGAACGGGCGCTGAGGAACGCGGGCGACGCAGCCGAGATCCCCGGCAACCTCGTCAAGGTCCTCTCCGATTTCATGGAGCAGCACCGCGGCGACGAGGGCCCCGCCTTCGCCGGCGGCTACTACTTCACCCCCGAGGACCCCGACCAGGAACTCTCCAAGGAGCAGCGGGACGTGGGAGTCGTCGACTCCTACTCCATGTCGGTCACCCTGTGCCTGGCCACCCTCGGCTTCCTCAAGGTCTACCGGGGCAAGACCCAGCGCGCGAGCACCCGCGAGCGCATCGACCGGCTCCAGAAGGCCACCAGCGCCCGGCTGACCGCCGCCATGGTGAGCCTGCTGCGCTCCTTCACCGTCAACGTCGTCGACGTCTCCTCCGACCAGGGACAGGCCCTCACCCGCCTCCTCGGTCAGGGCCGGCTCTCCGAACGACAGGTCCTGCACCGCTTCCAGACGCGCTTCAAGGCGCTGCGCGCCGTCATCAGCGAGAGCGTCACCCTCGGTCTCGACCGCGACGTCACCGACGAACTGCGCAACGACAACCGGCTGTTCGAGTGCGGCTGGGCCTGGAGCCTGGTGAAGGGCTCCCCCGAGATCGACGTCGAGGAGGCGACCGCCGCGGGCATCGGCAAACAGCCCGAGGGGGTCGCCCACCCCACGCCCTACCTGTACTTCACCGTCGTCGCCCTCGACGGCATCCCCGACCTGTTCTCCGAGCGCACCCTCGTCCTCGGTCTGCTCGACGCCGAACAGCAGAGGCTGGCCGACGCGCTGCGGCTGCGCTGGGAGATCACCCAGCAGTACTGGTCGGCGATCGCCCGCTTCGGCGACGGCACCTGGCCGCTGGAGGAGATCCCCTGGCGGACCACCCTCCAGCAACTGGAGTCGGAGTACTTCTCCCTCTCCGTCGCCTCCATCCTCGTCCACGACCTGGTCCGCCGCCGCGCCACCGACGACGACCTCACCCGCACCGTCAGGGTCATGGAACGCCTCGCCGAACGCGGCCGCATCACCAGCGGCATGACCCGCGACGACCCGGCGATCGTCCTGCACGACCCCGGCGTCAGCCTGCCCCTGCTGGGCAGCGACGCCCTCGGCCCCGCCATGAAGTGGACCATGGCGGACTTCTCCGCCCAACTGCTCAAACGGACCATCCAGCTCTGCTCGCTGTCCCGGAACATCACCTCCCAGGACCGCCTGCTGCGCCTCGCCGAGGACATCCTCGACCACCTCTGGCGGCGCCGCATCAGCGAGGGCGACGGCGTCGGCCTGTGGGACGACACGCACGCCGTCTACCCCGACGCACCGGTCCGCCGGGGCCCGCCGTCCTGGAGCGTCACCGAGCGCGTCACCGAGTGCATGGTCGCCGCGCACGCCCTCTACGACCAGCCGCCGATCCGCAGCGCCGAACTCTCCGCGCTCGCGCGGGCGCTGATCAGCGAATCGGCCCACCTCTTCGGCAAGGAGCAGATGGAACAGCCCGCCCCCACCCCCAGGAGCCCCCAGGGCGAGGAGATCAAGGGGATCGAGGCGGACCTGCGCCGCGCCCGCCACCTGGTCGACGAGCAGCCCGGCACCGCCTACGCGCTGGCCCTCGGCGTCCTCACCCGGCTGGACACCCTCGCCCGCGCCCGGGGCGACAACGGCCCCCAGGGGGTGTGAGGCGTGCTCGTCTTCGCCGCCTCCGACAAGGGGGGCACCGGCCGCTCCGTCACCAGCGCCAACCTCGCCTACCACCTCGCACTCGACGGGGACGACGTCTGCTACCTGGACTTCGACTTCGGCTCGCCCACCGCGGCCGCCGTGTTCGACCTGCCCGACATCCTCACCGAGGCCGAGGGCCGCGGTCTGCACGCGTACCTGAAGGGCAAGACCGGCGAGCCCCTCCGGGTCGACGTCTGGGCCCGCACCGAACACCCCCAACTGCGCAGCCGGCCCGCCGGATCCGGACGGCTGGTGCTGCTGCCCGGAGACCGCACCGGCGGGGAATTCGTCACCGACGAGGAGAACCTGCACCGCTGCGTGGACCTCGTCCTGCGGCTGAAACGCGAATTCGACGTGATCATCGTCGACCTGAGCGCCGGACGCAGTTATGCGATGGACCTCGCACTCGCCGCGACCTCACCGCGCGGCGGGCTCGGACGCCTGAAAACCCGATGGCTCGTCTATCACCGCTGGACCCGGCAGCACGTGATGGCGGCCGCCGAACTCGTGTACGGCAGACAGGGTATTGCGCAGGCCGGTGCCGCCATGGGACACGACACCGATGCGCTTTCCGCCGCGATCCGCTTCGTACGGGCCGCCGTACCGAATCTCGACTCGCCGCTCTGGTCGCAGGTCTCGCCCGCGCAGTACGCGTGGATGCGGCAGTGCGACACCCAGCTCGAGGAAATCGCCGCCGGCCGCGGTATCGGCAGGACCCGGGTGCTGGCGTCCATTCCGCTGGAACCCGTCCTGCAATGGCAGGAACGGCTCATCACCGACGAGGACGTCCACGACCGCCGGATCGCCAACGCCGAGACCTGGCAGGCGATGGGCGAACTCGCCCGGCGCCTCACCGACGACAAGCACTGGGGGCAGCTGTGAGCGGGCCGGGGACCGTCTTCCGGGAGACCAGCGCACAGCCGCGCACCGAATCCGTTCCCTATTCCCATCTCTCCCTGGAATTAGGGCACTTGTACATGGAGGACTTCACCGAGGGCCCCGACCGGCTGCGCCGCCACTTCGCCGCCGTACGCCCCTGGGTGGAGGCCGCCCGGGCCGGCGTCGGCCCGCTGCCGGCCGGCAAGCGGCCCCGGATCAGCACCTGCTTCCTGATCGACGACTACTTCAGCCGCCTGTCCACCCCCGCCGAGCTGATACCCCCGCTGCTGGCGGCGGCCGCCGAGGCGGGCCTCACCCTCGACTACCTGGCCCGCGAGTCCGGCTGCGCCACCGCCGAGCCGGGCCGGCGCGACCGCGCCGCACTCGCCGAGTCCGTCCTGCACCGGCTGGTGGAGTCCCCGCCGCCCGGCAGCAACGGCTTCCGCCCGCCCGTCAGCCGCACCGGCTGGCTCACCAACGGCCGGCGCGCCCCCACCCGCCGCACCTCCGCCGCCCTGGACGCGGCCGGCGGCGTCTGGGAACCGCCGAGCGAGACCGGCGCCCGCGGCCACTCCGTCTTCATGGACGTCGAACTGTGGAGCGGCACCGAGGACGAGCGCACCTGGTCCTGCGCCTTCCTCGCCTCCGTGTGGCAGCTCGTCCGGCTCGGGCTGCTGCGCGACAACGGCCGCACGGTGCTCACCCCCGCCCCGTGGGACGCCAAGGCGTTCCCGGCCGAGTGGGACGCCCTGCCGCCCGTCGTCCGCCTCAACCCGCTGGCGGCGCCCTTCACCGCGTACACCACGTGCAGCGTCCTGCCCGCCCGGTTCCTGCCCGTGGAGCACGCCGTCCGGGTCGTCCTCGACCAGGTCCACGTGGAGGCCGAGGTGCTGCGCCAGGTCGCCGAGCGGTCCGCCGGCGAGGGCTTCCCCGTCCCCGCCGGCGTCGTGGACCGCACCTCCTACGTGTTTCCGCCGGGACTGTGACATGACCGCTCCCGGCACCACCACGGACCCGGTCCTCACCTGCGGGGAGGTGCGCACCTGCCTGCTGCCCACCCGGGACGCGGTGGACGAGCGCACCGCCGAACGGCTGCTGCGGCTGCGCCCCGACGAACGGGTCCGGCTCTCCCGGCGCCCCAACCGGTACGCCGTCTCCCCGGACGTCCTCACCGGCGTCGACTGCCGGCTGCCCAGCGCGGGCGGCGGCAAGGTCCGCGCGGTCGGCACGGTGACCGCCCGCGCGGCCCTCGTCGAGGGGCGGGTGCTCCAGGCCACCGCGTACTTCTCCGCCCCCGCCACCGGCCCCGACCGGCGCCGGCCCTGGGGCTACTACCTGGTCCGGCCCGGGGTGCTGGTCCCGGTCGGCGCCCTGTCCCCCCGGGCGGTCGCGGAGGGGTTCCTGACCCGCCACGAACAGGACGAGCTGGACGTCGGCTCGATCGCCGAGGGCCGGCTGTCGAGCATCTCGCGCCTGCTGCTGGACTCCTTCGACCCGCCGCTCACCACGACCGACACCCGGGTCCGCTGGACCGCGTCGGCCGCCTCCGGCGGCGCGGAGCCGGCCCTGCGCTTCACCGTCGCCGACGACGGTCTGCGCACCCTCGGACTGCGGCTGCCGCCCGGTACCGCACCGGCCGCCGCGGCCGCCCTGTGCGAGGACCTCGCCCTGCACGACTGGCTGCTGACCACCGTCGTCGACAAACTGGACGGCCTCCGGCTCGGCTCCGCCGACGGCCGGGCCGCCCTGAAGGTCCTGCGCCCGCTCGTCGACCACCTGCTCCACCTGTGGCTGCCCAAGGCCCGCGTCGAGCGGTCCCTGGAGGCCCTGTGGGACCTGCTGGAGAAGGAGCCCGGATTCAGCCGCCAGTGGGAGACCCATGTGCGGCGCGTCCGCGACCAGCTGCTGCTCCAGGCCATCCTCACCCAGCGCGAGGCCCTGGGCGCCTCGCTCACCACGTCCTGAAGTCGCTCGACACCCTTCCTGCGACGCCAGTCCGCGCATCATCCCGACGGGGGGAAAGAGATGAGCACACCGACACGGTCCGACGGTGACAGCGCACGGCAGTTGACCCTGAAACTCCTGGTGACGATTGTGACGGGCGGTGTCGTCTACGTCCTCACCAACGTCCTGCTGCCGAAGGAGGAGGGCCCCTGGCAGCTGGTGCTGTCGGTGCTGTGCGGCGGCACGGTGCTGATCGTGCAGTTCATGGCCTCCTTCGTGAACCAGCTCAGCGACCTGAAGGACGTGGTGGAGAAGCGCTTCGCCGACATAGGCGAGGCCACCAAACTCTTCAACGAGGTGGAGAAGCTGCGTGGCGACGGCGTGCCCCGGCTCGCCGAGCACGCCACCAAGGTCGTCTCCACGGGGCCGGACATCCTGCACGAGTTCGCGCACGAGGAGATCAACCGCCTCGCCCGGCAGATGGAGAAGCTCACCAACCTGAGCGCCGACTGCGCCGGGGAGAACCACGACTGGCTCATCAACCTCACCCAGGGGTCCAGGACGAGCATCGACGCCGTCAGCACCACCGTCGTCGACGACGACTTCTGGAACAGCGAACCGGCGGGCCGCTACCTCACCGCACAGCGCGAGGCGATGCAGGAACGGCACGTCACGGTCCGGCGGGTGTTCATCATGAAGGAGGGCCAGGACCGCGACTCCCTCGCGGCGCTCGCCGCGACCTGCAAGGAGCAGGGCGAGATGGGCATCCAGGTCCGGGTGGTGCCCCAGGAGCGGATCGCCCGCCGCGTCGGCCGCGGCAAGATGATCGACTTCATCGTCTTCGACGAGGCGATGTCCTACGAGATCCAGGCGGACCTGGACGGCGGGATCTCGTCGACGGCGGTGAACGCCGGCCTGAGCGAGGTCCAGACCCTGATCCGCCGGTTCGGCATGATCTGGGAGGCCGCCAAGGACCCGAACGACGACCCCGCGCTGAACGGCCTGCTGAACGGCGTGCCCGACGGCGTCCCGGTCCTCCCCGACGGGACCGACCCGGACGGCGAGTGACGCCCCCCGGAGCCGGACCCGGCCCGGTCAGGGTGCGGCCCTCTCCACCTCGGCCGCGGGCGCCCCTGCACGGAGCCCGGGTGCGCGCAGCAGCAGGGGTGTCGCGAGCAGGAGGAGGCCCGCGGCGGCGATGGCGGCGCGGGCGCCGGTGAGGGCGGCCAGGGTGCCCCACAGGGCCGTCAGAGCGGCGACGCCGGCCTTCTGGGAGACCGTCCACGCCGACAGCGTGCGGGTGACCCGGTCCGCCGGGGTCAGCTCCAGCCGGCTGGTCGCGAGCACGGGGTTGTAGACGCTCGCGCACCCGATCAGCCCGCACTCGACGGCCATGACGAGCGCCAGCCCGCCGGGACCCGGCCGCACGAGGGCCAGCCCGAGCGTCCAGCACGCGCGCAGCGTCCCGGAGGTCAGCAGGACCCGGTGCCGCCCGTACCGGGCGACCAGCCACGGGGCCAGCCGGGAGCCGGCCAGGCCGGCGGCGCAGGGCACGGCGAAGGCGAGGGCGTACTGCCAGGGCGCGAAGCCGAGCGGCCCCAGCATCAGGACGGCCAGGGGCGGGGAGGCGGCCAGGATCAGGCCGTTGACCAGCACGGTGTTGAGGAACAGGGGCCGCAGGGTGCGGTGGGTGAGGAGATGGCGCCAGCCTTCGAGCAGGTCACCGGCGCGCAGGCGGCCCCCGGCGCCCTCGCGGACGGGCGGCGTCTCGTGCCCGCCGACCGCGCGCAGGCCCGCCGCCGACAGCAGATAGCTCACCGCGTCCACCGCCACCGTCACCACCGGCCCCAGCAGGCCGGCCGCGGCCCCGCCGAGCGGCGGCCCGAGCACGGCGGCCGTCCAGGTCGTCGACTCGAACCGGCCGTTCGCGGCCAGCAGGTCCTCCGGCGGGACCAGCGCCTTCAGGAAGGCCCCGCTCGCCGCCCGGAAGCAGATGTCCGCCGCGGCGACGACCACCGACACCGCCAGCAGCTGCCCGAGCCCGAGCCCGCCGAGCGCGAAGGCCGCCGGGACGCTCAGCAGGGCCGCGCCCCGCACCAGGTCCGCGGCGACCATCACCGGCCGTTTGGGCCGGAACTCCACCCACGGCCCCAGCGGCAGCGCCAGCACCGCCCCCACGGCGGGCCCCACGGCCGCCAGCGCCGCCACCTCGGCCGGCCCGGCGTGCAGCACCAGCACCGCGATCAGTGCGAACGCGTCGAACGCCAGCCAGGTACCGAACGTACTGACCGTGTACGCCCCCCACAGCCACCCGAACGACCGCCCCAGCGCACGCCCCGCCACCGCACCTCCACCCGTCCACAGGAACCGGGCGATCGTAGTGGGTGCCGCACGCGTCCCTCTCCGCGTAGGCGAGAATGGGCCCATGACCCTGCTCCGCGACGACGGCGTCCTGCTCTGCACCCAGCAGGGCCACGGCGGTGCGCGATGAGCCTCTTCCGCGACGACGGCGTCGTGCTGCGCACCCAGAAGCTCGGTGAGGCGGACCGCATCATCACGCTGCTCACCCGCAGCCACGGCCGGGTCCGGGCCGTCGCCCGGGGCGTACGCCGCACGAAGTCGAAGTTCGGCGCCCGCCTCGAACCCTTCTCCCATGTCGACGTGCAGTTCTTCGCGCGCGGCAGCGACCTGGTCGGGCGCGGGCTGCCGCTGTGCACCCAGAGCGAGACCATCGCCCCGTACGGCGGCGGGATCGTCAGCGACTACGCCCGCTACACCGCGGGCACGGCCATGCTGGAGACCGCCGAGCGGTTCACCGACCACGAGGGCGAGCCGGCGGTGCAGCAGTACCTGCTGCTCGTCGGGGCGCTGCGCACCCTCGCCCGCGGCGAGCACGCCCCGCACCTCGTCCTCGACGCGTTCCTGCTGCGCTCGCTCGCCGTCAACGGGTACGCACCGAGCTTCGGCGACTGCGCCAAGTGCGGCATGCCCGGACCGAACCGGTTCTTCTCGGTGGCCTCCGGGGGATCCGTGTGCGTCGACTGCCGGGTGCCCGGCAGTGTCGTACCGTCGCCGCGGACGCTGGAACTGCTGGGCGCGCTGCTCACGGGAGACTGGGAGACCGCGGACGCGTGCGAGGCGCGCTACGTCCGGGAGGGCAGCGGGCTGGTGTCCGCCTACCTGCACTGGCATCTGGAGCGCGGCCTGCGCTCCCTCCGGTACGTGGAAAAGTAAGCAGCGAAGAGCAGCGAAGGAGACGAGAAGCACATGGTCGTACGCGGGTTCCTGGGGCGGCAGCGTCGGGAGTACAGGGCACCTGAGCCGCACCCGTCCGGCGCCCGCGCGCCGAAGCTCCCCGGCGAGCTGGTTCCCGAGCACGTGGCGATCGTCATGGACGGCAACGGCCGCTGGGCCAAGGAGCGGGGGCTGCCGCGCACCGAGGGGCACAAGGTCGGCGCCGAGCGCGTCCTCGACGTCCTCCAGGGCGCGGTCGAGATCGGCGTGCGGAACATCTCCCTGTACGCCTTCTCCACCGAGAACTGGAAGCGCTCGCCCGACGAGGTGCGCTTCCTGATGAACTTCAACCGCGACTTCATCCGCAAGACCCGCGACCAGCTCGACGCGCTGGGCATCCGGGTGCGCTGGGTGGGCCGTATGCCCAAGCTGTGGAAGTCGGTGGCCAAGGAGCTCCAGATCGCCCAGGAGCAGACCAAGGACAACGACCTGCTCACGCTGTACTTCTGCATGAACTACGGCGGCCGCGCGGAGATCGCCGACGCCGCCCAGGCCATCGCCGAGGACGTGCGGGCCGGCCGCCTCGACCCGTCCAAGGTCACCGAGAAGACCGTCGCGAAGTACCTCTACTACCCGGACATGCCGGACGTGGACCTGTTCCTGCGGCCCAGCGGCGAGCAGCGCACCTCGAACTACCTGCTCTGGCAGAGCGCCTACGCCGAGATGGTCTTCCAGGACGTCCTGTGGCCCGACTTCGACCGCCGCGACCTGTGGCGGGCCTGCGTCGAGTTCGCCTCCCGCGACCGCCGCTTCGGCGGCGCGATCCCGAACGAGGAGCTGCTGGCGATGGAGGGCGAGACGCCCTCGTAGGGGGCGCGTACGCGAAGGGGCGCCCGGTCCGGACCGGGCGCCCCTTCGCGTGCTTCCGGTGCTTCCGGTTCCCGCCGCTGCCGGGCCTTCGGCGCTCCGGTGCTTCCGGGCCTTCGGTGCGCCTGTGCCTACGCCTGCGCCTGTGCCGCCGCGCAGTCGGAGCAGGTGCCGAAGATCTCCACCGTGTGCGCCACGTTGACGAAGCCGTGTTCCGCGGCGATGGCCTCCGCCCACTTCTCGACGGCCGGGCCCTCGACCTCGACGGCCTTGCCGCAGGCGCGGCAGACGAGGTGGTGGTGGTGTTCGCCGGTGGAGCAGCGGCGGTAGACGGACTCGCCGTCGGAGGTGCGCAGGACGTCGACCTCGCCCGCGTCGGCGAGGGACTGGAGGGTGCGGTAGACCGTCGTCAGCCCGACGGAGTCGCCCTTGTGCTTCAGCATGTCGTGGAGTTCCTGCGCGCTGCGGAACTCCTCGACCTCGTCGAGCGCCGCAGCCACGGCGGCACGCTGCCGGGTGGCCCGGCCCTTCACGGGCGATCCAGCGGTCGTCACCGTTGCCTCCTCACGTCTGCGCCTTGCCGGGGCCATTGTGCCAGCCCGGGCCGGGCGCGGTCAGACGCCGGCTCCGTCGCCCGCCTCCCGGGTGGCCGGAATCGTGCACTCCGCGGGGTCCGCGCCGGGCTGTGCCGCGGCGAGCGCGCGGGCGCGGCGGCGGGCCAGCGGGGCGGCCAGGGCGGTCAGGGCGACGAACGCCGCGATGGTCAGCAGCACGATCGTCGCGCCGGGCGGGACGTCCTGGTAGTACGAGGTGACCGTGCCGCCGATGGTGACGGTGATGCCGATGGCCACGGCGATCGCGAAGGTCGCCGCGAAGCTCCGGGTGAGCTGCTGGGCCGCCGCCACCGGGACCACCATCAGGGCCGAGACCAGCAGCAGTCCCACGACGCGCATCGCCACGGTCACCGTGACGGCCGCGGTGACCGCCGTGAGCAGGTTCAGGGCGCGCACCGGCAGTCCGGTGACGCGTGCGAACTCCTCGTCCTGGCTGACCGCGAACAGCTGGCGGCGCAGGCCCAGGGTGACGAGGACCACGAAGGCCGCCAGGACGCAGATCGCCGTCACGTCCGACTCCGACACCGTCGTCAGCGAGCCGAACAGGTACGAGTTGAGGTTGGCGTTGGAACCGGTCGGCGCGAGGTTGATGAACATCACGCCGCCGGCCATGCCGCCGTAGAAGAGCATCGCGAGGGCGATGTCGCCGCGGGTGCGGCCGTACCAGCGGATCAGTTCCATCAGGATCGCGCCGAGGACGGAGACGGCCGTCGCCATCCACACGGGTGACCAGGACAGCAGGAAGCCGAGGCCGACACCGGTCATCGCGACGTGGCCGATGCCGTCGCCCATCAGGGCCTGGCGGCGCTGGACGAGGTAGATGCCGACGGCGGGGGCGGTGATGCCGACCAGGACGGCGGCGAGCAGCGCCCGCTGCATGAAGGCGTAGTTCAGGAAGTCCATCAGCTCAGCAGTCCCGTGCGGATCGGTTCGGTGCCCGCCGGCGCGTGCGGGTGTACGTGGTCGTGGCCGGGCAGCGCGTGCTGGCCGACCGCGCGCGGGGGCGGGCCGTCGTGCGTCACACAGCCGTCGCGCAGGACGACCGCCCGGTCGATGAGGGGCTCCAGCGGGCCCAGCTCGTGCAGCACCAGCAGGACGGTCGTACCGGCCGCCACCTGCCCCCGGAGCGTGCGCGCGAGCACCTCCTGGCTGGCCAGGTCGACGCCCGCCATCGGCTCGTCCATGATCAGCAGTTCGGGTTCGGCGGCGAGCGCGCGGGCGATGAGCACCCGCTGGTGCTGGCCGCCGGAGAGGGCGTTCACGGAGTCCTTGGCCCGGTCGGCCATGCCGACGAGGTCCAGGGCGTGCCGTACGGCCTCGTGGTCGGCCTTGCGCAGGACGCCGAACCGGGCCCGGGACAGGCGACCGGAGGAGACGACCTCGGTGACCGTGGCCGGGACACCGCCGGCGGCGGTGGTGCGCTGCGGCACGTAGCCCACGCGCCGCCAGTCCCGGAAGCGCCGCCGCTCGGTGCCGAACAGCTCGATCCGCCCGGCGGTGACCGGGACCTGGCCGATGACGCTGCGCACGGCGGTGGACTTGCCGGAGCCGTTCGCGCCGAGCAGGGCGACGACCTCACCGCGGTGCACGGTGAGGTCGATGCCGCGCAGGACGGGGCGCGAGCCGAGTTCGGCGCGCACACCGCGCAGCGAGATGACGGGGTCGCCCTGTGCGCCCCTGTCCGTCGCGTCCATGACGCCCTCCGCGGAGGTCACTTGGTGCCCAGGGCGGTCTGGAGCGCCGTGAGGTTCGCTTCCTGGACCGCGAAGTAGTCGTCGCCGCGCGACGCGTCGGTGATGCCCTCGATCGGGTCGAGGACGTCCGTCTTCAGCCCGGCGTCCTTCGCGAGGGTCTTGGCGGTCTTGTCGCTGACGAGCGTCTCGTAGAAGACCGTGGTGACGCCGTCGGCCTTGGCCATGGTCTGGAGTTCCTTGACGCGGGCGGCGCTCGGCTCCGACTCGGGGTCGAGGCCGCTGATGGCCTCCTCGGTCAGGCCGTAGCGCTCGGCGAGGTAGCCGAAGGCGGCGTGGGTGGTGATGAAGACCTTGGTCCCGGTGTTCGCGAGGCCGGTCTCGAACTTCGTGTTCAGGGCGTTCAGCTTCGTGACCAGGGCCGCGGTGTTCTTCTCGTAGTCGGCGGCGTGGTCCGGGTCGGCCTTCTCGAAGGCCGCGCCGACGCCCTCGGCGACCTCGGCGTACTTGACCGGGTCGAGCCAGACGTGGGGGTCGAGGCCGCCCTCCGCCTCGTGGTCGTGCCCCTCCTCCTCTTCCTCCTCATGGCCGCCGACCTCGGTGCCGTGCTCCTCGAGGGTGGTGAGCTCGGCGGCGTCGATCTTCGTCTTGACCCCGGACTGGGCGACGGTGTCGTCGACGGAGGACTGGAGGCCCTTGAGGTAGAGCACCGCGTCGGCCTCCTCGACCGTCACGCGCTGCTTGGCGCTGATCTCCAGGTCGTGGGGCTCCTGGCCGGGCTCGGTCAGGGTGCTGACCTTGACGTGGTCGCCGCCTATCTGCTCGGCGAGGAAGGCCATCGGGTAGAACGACGCGACGACGTCGAACGTGTCCGTGTTCCCGGCCGCGGCGCTCTCGCCGGAGCAGGCGGTGAGAGCGGTGAGGCCGAGGACGGTGGCCGCGGCGACGGCGGTGCCCGGTATGAGTCGTCGTACGTTCATGACACTCATTTTCAACAAATATGGAAACCGTTGTCAACAAAGTCTTCACAGGGACTCGGCCGGAGGCGGTGCGGGGGCGTTGTGAGGGGGGAGCGGGAGGCGGGGCAAGGTCGTGAGGCGGTCCCCGATTTGGCCGAGGGGGAGCCCCCGCCGGTACCCTGAAGCATTCGCTGGAAGCATCTCGCTTCGTCGCCCGTCGTCGTAATGAAGAGAGCACCGTGGCCGCCGACAAGATCGACACCATCGTCAGCCTGAGCAAGCGCCGTGGCTTCGTATTCCCCTGTAGTGAGATCTACGGTGGCCAGCGCGCCGCCTGGGACTACGGACCGCTGGGTGTCGAGCTCAAGGAGAACCTGAAGCGCCAGTGGTGGCGCTACATGGTGACGTCGCGCGAGGACGTGGTCGGTATCGACTCGTCCGTCATCCTGGCCCCCGAGGTCTGGGTCGCCTCCGGTCACGTCGCCACCTTCACCGACCCGCTCACCGAGTGCACCTCCTGCCACAAGCGGTTCCGCGCGGACCACCTGGAGGAGGCCTACGAGGCCAAGCACAACCGCCTGCCGGAGAACGGCCTGGTGGACCTGAACTGCCCCAACTGCGGCAACAAGGGCACCTTCACGGAGCCCAAGCAGTTCTCCGGTCTGCTCTCCACCCACCTCGGCCCCACGCAGGACTCCGGCTCCGTCGCCTACCTGCGCCCCGAGACCGCCCAGGGCATCTTCACCAACTTCGCCCAGGTGCAGACCACCTCGCGCCGCAAGCCGCCGTTCGGCATCGCCCAGATGGGCAAGTCCTTCCGCAACGAGATCACGCCCGGCAACTTCATCTTCCGCACCCGCGAGTTCGAGCAGATGGAGATGGAGTTCTTCGTCAAGCCGGGCGAGGACGAGAAGTGGCAGGAGTACTGGATGGAGCAGCGCTGGAACTGGTACACCGGCCTGGGCCTGCGCGAGGAGAACATGCGGTGGTTCGAGCACCCGAAGGAGAAGCTCTCCCACTACTCCAAGCGCACCGCTGACATCGAGTACCGCTTCCAGTTCGGCGGCAACGAGTGGGGCGAGCTGGAGGGTGTCGCCAACCGCACCGACTACGACCTCGGCGCCCACTCCAAGGCCTCCGGCCAGGACCTCTCCTACTTCGACCAGGAGGCCGGCGAGCGCTGGACGCCGTACGTCATCGAGCCCGCGGCCGGTGTCGGCCGCGCGATGCTGGCGTTCCTCCTCGACGCCTACGTCGAGGACGAGGCCCCCAACGCCAAGGGCAAGCTGGAGAAGCGCACGGTCCTGCGCCTCGACCACCGCCTCGCCCCGGTGAAGGTCGCGGTGCTCCCGCTCTCCCGCAACCCCGAGCTCTCCCCGAAGGCCAAGGGCCTCGCCCAGGCGCTGCGCCAGCACTGGAACATCGAGTTCGACGACGCGGGCGCCATCGGCCGCCGCTACCGCCGCCAGGACGAGATCGGCACGCCGTTCTGCGTGACGGTCGACTTCGACACGCTCGAGGACAACGCCGTGACGGTGCGCGAGCGCGACTCGATGAAGCAGGAGCGCGTGTCGCTCGACCAGATCGAGGGCTACCTGGCCGCGCGTCTGATCGGCTGCTAGCCGCGACGCACACGCCGTACGCGAAAGGCCGGCTCCGGCGGGGATCCCCGCCCGGGCCGGCCTTTCGGCTGCCTCGGGCGGTGTTCCGGCCCCGCTGACGGCGGCTGCGCGCGTCAGGACGTCCGCTCGGTCTCCGCGCCCCGCGCGCGCGTCGTCGTGCCCCGCACGTGGGCCCTCGTGGTGGGGCGCCCGGCCCGCGGCGCCCCCCCCCCGCGGCGCGGTCGGGCGCGCCCGCGTAGGCGGGTGCGTGGGGGGCGGGCGGCTAACCGGCCCGGCCGGGCCGCGGGCCCCCCCCCCCCGCGGGGGGGTCGCGGCCCCCCGCCGGCGGGCCGGGGGGGGGGCGCCCCGGGCCGCCGCCCCCACCACGCCGTCGGCGCTGTCGTCCGCGACGGCTTCGCCGGTTCCGTGCGGGACGGCCGTCTACCGGTCCGGGCCGGTGAGGGCGGCCAGGGCGTCACGGAGGGGGGAGCCGTTCGGTGGGCGGTGGTCCCAGCGGGCGCCGACGTGGCCGTCCGGCCGGATCAGCAGTCCTCCGCGCGTGCCCAGGCCGCACAGGCCGGCGTGTTCGCCCGACAGGGGCTCGACGCGCAGCGGCCATGCCGCGGCGGTCTGCCGCTCCCAGCCCGGGGGATCCGGTGTCAGCAAGGTGAACCACTCGCCGAACGCGTCGAGCGTGGAGCGGCCCGGCGCGAGCCAGAGGTGCGGCATGCGGTGGCCCGGCTCGGCGGTGGGGACGTAGTCCACGCCGCCGTCGGACGCCGCGTCGGAGCCGTAGGCGACCCCGAGGACGAGGCCGAGTTGGGCGAAGTACCTCTCCGACCAGGGGAGCCCGACGTCGGCCGGTGCCGCGCCACCGGCCATGAGCTGCTCCCGGCGTCGGCTCTGCACCTGGAACATGAGCCGGGTGTGGGTCACCGCCTGGCGGAGCGTCCGGTGTGCGACGGGCAGTCGTTCCGTCTCGTAGGTGTCCAGCAGGTCCGGTCCGGCCCATCCGTGCAGGACGCCCGCCAGTTTCCAGCAGAGGTTGTGCACATCGGCGACGCCGGCGTTCATGCCCAGACCGCCGGCCGGGGGGATCGCGTGCGCGGCGTCGCCGGCCAGCAGGACCCGGCCGGCGCGGAGGCGCTCGGCGACGAACGCGTTGACCACCCAGTGCTCCACCCGCAGCACCTCGGCGCGTACGCCGGCGTCGGCGCCGAGGGCGCGTGAGACGAGGCCGGGCCAGTCGGCGCCGGCGGCGTCCTCGGGTGTGGGCGCGATCCAGGCCCAGCCTCCCTCGGGGTACAGCGGGAGGAAGGACCCGTGGGTGGTGAAGTACACCCCGGCCGGCTGGCGGGCGCGCCAGTGGTCGAGGTCGGCGTCGAACACGACGGTGGTGAGGTGCCCCACCGCACCGGGGCCCGTGGTGCCGATCGCCAGCCGTTGCCGGACGAAGGAGTGGGCGCCGTCGGCGGCGAGGACATGACGGGCGCGGACGCGGGTCCGGAGACCGCGCCGGCGGTCGAGGAGCACGGCCACGACGGCCTCGGCCTCCTCGGCCAGGTCGACCAGCTCGACCCCGAACCGCACCGGTGCGTCCGCCGCGCCGAGAAGGGTGGGTTCCAACCGGTCCTGCGAGGTCACCACGCCCAGCGCGGGGCTCTCGGGGACCGGTGCGTGGACGCCGACCATCGCCTCCGTGGCGAAGTCGCGTCCGTGCAGGGCGTCGCGGAAGCGGACGCGGCCGTACTCGGGCGGGAACGCGCGGGCCGTGATCGCGGGGGCGACGCCGAGACCGCGGAAGATCTCCATCGAGCGCACGTTGACCAGCCGGGACCGGGGGAAGGGCGACAGCTCGCCGTGCTTCTCGACCAGCAGCGCCGGTACGCCCCAGCGTGCCAGGAGCGCCCGTGCGGTGAGCCCCACCGGCCCACCGCCGACGATCAGTACCGCCACCTCGGCGTCCGCTGCTGCGGACATGTCGGGCTCCACCCGCTCCATGTTCCGCCCCTCGCGACCGGCCGCAACCCACGAGGACGACACATGACAGCTGACAGATATCAGATGACAGATATTGAAATCTGTCATCTGTCATGTGAGGCTGTCCGCATGACCACACCCACGCGCACCCTCGGCACCACCGGCCCCCAGGTCTCCCCCCTCGGCCTCGGCTGCATGGGCATGTCCGCGATGTACGGCGACACCGACCGCGGCGAGTCGATCGCCACGATCCACGCGGCCCTGGAAGCCGGCGTGACCCTGCTCGACACCGGCGACTTCTACGGCATGGGCCACAACGAACTGCTCATCGGGGAGGCCCTGCGCACCGCCCCCGCGGCCCGCCGCGAGCAGGCGCTGCTGAGCGTGAAGTTCGGCGCCCTGCGCGCCCCGGACGGCAGCTGGAGCGGCTACGACGGCCGCCCCGCCGCCGTGAAGAACTTCGCCGCCCACTCCCTCCAGCGCCTGGGCGTCGACCACATCGACGTCTACCGCCTCGCCCGCCTCGACCCGGCCGTCCCGATCGAGGAGACGGTCGGCGCCGTCGCCGAGCTGGTGGAGCAGGGATACGTCCGGCACATCGGCCTCAGCGAGGTCGGCGCCGAGACCATCCGCCGGGCGGCCGCGACCGCGCCGATCGCCGACCTCCAGATCGAGTACGCGATCATCTCCCGCGGCATCGAGAGGGAGATCCTGCCGACCCTCAGCGAGCTGGGCATCGCCGTCACCGCGTACGGCGTCCTCTCCCGGGGCCTGATCTCCGGCCGCCTCACCGCGGACCGGCAGTTCGCCGCCCACGACTTCCGGGCCCACTCCCCGCGCTTCCAGGGCGACAACCTCCGGCACAACCTGGACCTGGTGGAGGCCCTCAGGAAGATCGCCGAGCAGAAGGGGGTGACGGTCGCCCAGATCGCCTTCGCCTGGGTACTGGCCCAGGGCCCGAGGCACGGCACGGACATCGTGCCGCTGGTCGGCGCCCGCACCCGGGAGCGCCTGGCCGAGGCGCTGGGCGCCCTGGACGTGCCGCTGGACGCGGCCGACCTGGCCGCGATCGAGGCGGCGGTCCCCGCGGACGCGGCGGCCGGCGACCGCTACCCGGCTGTTTTCATGGCTGACCTCGACAGCGAGCGCTGAGCCGTGCGCCGGGTACGGTCTCTTCCATGGCACCGACCACCGAGACCCTGACCGCCGAGCGCATCCTCGAAGCGACGGAGGAGGTGCTGCGCCGCCACGGCCCGGCCAAGGCGACCGTGGTCGACGTGGCCCGCGCGCTCGGCGTCAGCCACGGCAGCGTCTACCGGCACTTCCCCACGAAGGCCGCGCTGCGCGAGGCGGTCACCAAGCGCTGGCTGGACCGCACCTCGCGGGCGCTCGCCGGCATCGCGTCCGACGAGGACCGCGACGCGGAGAGCCGGCTGCGCGGCTGGCTCGCGGCCCTGTTCGAGGCCAAGCGCCGCAAGGCCGGCGACGACCCCGAGCTGTTCGCCACCTACAAGGTGCTCGCCGGCGAGAGCGGGACGGCGGTCGGCGAGCACGTCACCGACCTGATCGGCCAGCTGACCCGGATCGTCGAGGCCGGCGTGACGGCGGGCGCCTTCACCGCCGCCGGCCCGGCGGACACGGCCCGCGCGGTCTTCCACGCCACGGGCCGCTTCCACGACCCGGGCTACACCCGCGAGTGGGAGCAGCCGGAGATCGAGGCGGATTTCGAGGCCGTCGTGGAGCTGGTGCTGCGGGGGATACGGGCCGAGCGCCGGTGACCGGCAGCGTCGCCCCCCCCGTGCCCTCACGGCAGTGAAGGGCTCGTGCCGGGTGGGGGTTCATGCCCGGTGGGGGGCTCGTGCCGGGTGGGGGTTCATGCCCGGTGGGGGGCTCGTGCCGGGTGGGGGTTCATGCCCGGTGGGGGCTCATGCCGGGTCGGAACTCACGCCCGGTGGGGGGTTCATGCCGGGTCGGGGCTCACGCCCGGTCGGGGTTCATGCCGGGTCGGAACTCACGCCCGGTGAGGGCTCACGCCCCCACGCCCGCCGCCTCCCGCACCTCCTGCGACTCCAGCCGGTCCGCGGTCCGCTCGGCCGTCCGCCGGGCCCACCGCCCGCTGCTGACCACGCCCAGCACCAGTACCGCGAACCCGCACCCGGCGAGGATCCACCAGCCGGGCACGGCGGCGGAGACGAAGGTGTCGCGGTAGGACGAGGAGCCGATGCCCGCGGCCAGGACGGCGCCCACCACGGCGACTCCGAGTGTCTGTCCCAGCTGCCGGCTGGTGGAGGCGACGGCCGCCGCGACGCCGGCCTGGGTGCGGGGCATCCCCGACACCGCCGTGTTGGTGATCGGCGTGTTCACGAAACCGAAGCCGACGCCGAAGAGCGCGTACCCGAGGAAGAGGGTGACGTTCGAGGTCTCCGCGTCGAAGGCGGCGAACAGGACCCCGCTCAGGGTCATCGCGAGCCCGGCCACCAGCAGCGGCAGCCGCGGCCCCCGGCTCGCGACGAGCCGCCCGGACAGGGGGGCGCACAGGAACGTCGGGACGGCCATCGGCAGCATCCACAGTCCCGCGTGCAGGGCGTCCAGGCCCCGGACGTTCTGGAGGTACAGCGTGGACAGGAACAGGAACCCGCCGAGCGCGGCGAACGCGCTCATCGCGATCACGGTGGCCCCGCTGAACGGCGCCGACCGGAAGAACCGCAGGTCGACGAGGGGCTCGGCGCGGCGCGGCTCGTACCACAGCAGGCCGAGCAGCGCGGCCAGCGCCACCACCGCGAACGGCACGCTCACCGCGGCCCCCGCCTCCGGCGCCTCGATGATCGCGTACGTCAGGGAGCCGAAGAGCACGATGACCAGCAGCTGGCCGACCGGGTCGGGGCGGCGGGCCTTGGGCGCGCGGGACTCGGGGACGTACCGCAGGGTCAGCAGCAGGGCCGCGAGCCCGACGGGCAGGTTGAGCCAGAAGATGGAGCGCCAGCCCACCGACTCCACCAGCAGCCCGCCCACCAGCGGGCCGGCGGCCATCGAGATGCCGACGACCGCGCCCCACGCGCCGATGGCGCGGGCGCGCTCACGCGGGTCGGTGAAGGTGTTGGTGATGATCGACATGGCGACGGGGTTGAGCATCGACCCGCCGACCGCCTGCACCGCGCGGGCCGCGATCAGCAGGTCCAGGTTCGGCGCGAGGGAGCAGAGCAGCGAGCCGAGCGAGAACACGACCAGCCCGGCCAGGAAGACCTTGCGGCGGCCGATGCGGTCGGCGGTGGAGCCCGCGAGCATCAGCAGCGCGGCCAGGACCAGAGTGTAGGCGTCGATGGTCCACTGGAGACCGGCCGTGGAGGCGTGCAGATCGCGCTGCATGGCGGGCAGGGCGACGTTGAGGACGGTGTTGTCGAGGCTCACGATCAGCAGGCTCATGCAGCAGATCGCGAGGACGAGCAGACGTCGGCGATGGCTGAGCTCGGGCATGGAACCATCGTACGCCCGCTTCGATAGTGCGGCTAACTAATGACTATGGCGTGAGCGTGGCGGGGGAGGGCGGGCACCGGCCGGCGTGCGGGAGAATGGGGGAATGCCCACGACCGCCTCGCCCGTGCAGATCGGCCCGCACACCGTCCGGCCACCCGTCGTCCTCGCCCCCATGGCCGGGATCACCAACGCGCCCTTCCGCACCCTGTGCCGGGAGTTCAGCGGCGGCAAGGGCCTCTTCGTGAGCGAGATGATCACCACCCGGGCGCTGGTCGAACGCAACGAGAAGACCATGCAGCTGATCCACTTCGACGCGACCGAGACGCCGCGCTCGATCCAGCTGTACGGCGTCGACCCGGCGACCGTCGGCAAGGCCGTCCGCATGATCGCCGAGGAGGACCTCGCCGACCACATCGACCTGAACTTCGGCTGCCCGGTCCCCAAGGTGACCCGCAAGGGCGGCGGATCCGCGCTCCCCTACAAGCGCAACCTGCTCCGCGCCATCCTGCGCGAGGCCGTGAGCGGCGCCGGCGACCTCCCCGTCACCATGAAGATGCGCAAGGGCATCGACGACGACCACATCACCTACCTGGACGCCGGCCGGATCGCCGTGGAGGAGGGCGTGACCGCCATCGCCCTGCACGGCCGCACCGCCGCCCAGCACTACGGCGGCACCGCCGACTGGGAGGCCATCGCCCGGCTGAAGGAGCACGTGCCGGAGATCCCGGTCCTCGGCAACGGCGACATCTGGTCGGCCGAGGACGCCCTGCGGATGGTCCGGGCGACCGGCTGCGACGGCGTCGTCGTCGGACGCGGCTGCCTGGGGCGCCCCTGGCTCTTCGCCGACCTGGTCGCCGCGTTCGAGGGGCGCACGGACGACATCGCGCGGCCCGCCCTCCGCGAGGTCGCCGACGTCATGGTCCGGCACGCCGGCCTCCTCGGCGAGTGGATCGGCGACGAGTCGAAGGGCGTCGTCGACTTCCGCAAGCACGTCGCCTGGTACCTGAAGGGCTTCGCGGTCGGCTCGGAGATGCGCAAGCGGCTCGCGATCACCTCCTCCCTGGAGGAACTGCGCGCCGGACTCGACGAGCTGGACCTCGACCAGCCCTGGCCCGCCGGCGCCGACGGGCCCCGGGGCCGTACCTCCGGCAACAACCGGGTGGTGCTGCCGGACGGCTGGCTGAAGGACCCGTACGACTGCGCGGGCGTGGGCGAGGACGCGGAGCTGGACACCTCCGGCGGCTGACCGGGCGGGGCCGGCCGCGCGACCGGCTTCCGCCGCCCCGGCCGGGTCGGCCCGTGCCGGGGGTGTGGGGAGGAGGGTGTGGGGAGGAGGGTGTGGGGGAGGAAGCAGCCCGTGCCGGGCTGCGGGGTCAGCTGGTGCCGGGGTGCGGGGTCGAGCCGTACGCCAGCAGGAAGCGGTCGCGGAAGGAGCTCATCTTCCACACCGGGGCGTCCTGCGCGGGCTTCAGCCCCTCCGTCCATCCCCAGTCGGCGATCTTGTCGAGGACGTCCGGGTCCTTGGCGACGATGGAGACCGGCACGTCCCGGCCGGCGTCGTTGCCGCTGACGCGGGCGATGGGCTGGTGGTCGCCGAGGAAGACCAGGACGGTGTCGTCGGTGCCGTAGCGCTCCAGCCACTGGGTGAGGGCGGTCACCGAGTACTCGATCGACCTGCCGTACTCCCGGCGGGACGCGGCGGAGTCGTCGATGACGTCGGCCGCGTCCTTCCCGGCCTTCTGGATGCCCTCGAAGACCGAGCCGTCGCCCAGTTCGTCCCAGCCGACCATCTGAGGGATCGGCGCCCAGGGCTGGTGGCTGGAGGTCAGGATGATCTCCGCCATCAGCGGCCGGTCGCGGTCCCTGCCGTGCTCCAGCCGCTGGAACGCCTCCAGCGCGTACTGGTCGGGCATCGTCGACCAGCTGAACTTCGGCCCCCGGTAGCCCAGCCGGAAGGCGTCGTAGACCGTGTCGAGGCCGTAGAACGCCGCCTCTGGCCAGCCCTTCTGCACACCCGGCATGATGCCGACGGTGTCCCAGGCGCCGGTCTTCTGGAAGGCCTTGGTCAGGCTGAGGTGGTCGCTGGCCATGACGGTGCGGTAGCGCTGCTGGGTGTCGACCCACAGGCCCGACAGCGCGGTGGAGTGGCCGAGCCAGCTGCTGCCGCCGAAGGTCGCCGAGGTCAGCCAGCCGCTCCGGGCCCGGAAGCCGGCCTTCGCCAGGGCCTCGGTGCTCGCGTCGAGGGTGCTGTCCACGCCCGGCGCGGTGACCGGGTTCTCGATCGCGACGCGGCCGTAGCTCTCGATGAAGGTGAAGATCACGTCCTTGCCGCGCAGACCGGGCACGAGCTGCGCGGGCGGGGTGCCGCCGAAGGTGTCGGTACGGGCCTCCGCGGCGAACGCGGCCTCGTCCCGCAGGGTGTCCCGCACCCGCTTCGCCTCGGACGTGAGCGTGTCCGCGACGCCGGCGGAGGCGACCGGCAGCCCGGCGTACTGCAGGCCCAGGACGGAACACGTGATCCAGACGGTGCCGGAGACCAGCGTGGCCCGGGTCGCCCGCTGCGGGTGGCGCGCCAGCAGTCCGGCCAGCCGGACCGTCGCCAGCGCCAGGACCGCGCACACCAGCACGACGAGGAGGAACACCCCGGCCGTCGCGGCGAGCGCCGTCCCACGGCCCATCGAGTCGGCGACGTACGACTGGGCGTCGTCGAGCAGTTCCCAGTCCAGGACGAGGTTGAAGTCCCGGCCCAGGTACTCCACGAACCCCATGTCGAGCAGGTTCAGCACGGTCAGCGCCCCGAGGAACACCCCGGTCAGCGCCGCCACGGCGACCCGCGGCCGACGGGGCAGCGCCAGCAGCACCACCGCCCCCACGACCACCTCCCCGGGCAGCCGCAGGAACCGGTCGGGGCGCAGCGCGAAGACCCGGTTCGGCAGCAGCACCGCCCCGAGCACGAGCACGACGGACAGCACGGTCGCCGTCCACCACACGGTCCGGGCGGCCCGTGGGTGACGGGTGCGCCAGGCACGCCGGTGCGCGACCCGGTCCCGGAAGGAGCGCGGCCCGCCCTCCGGCCCGGCGGCCGCCTTCTCGGATTCTTCGGTGGAGTTCCCGGCGTCCCGGGTGGCGCCCCCGGACTCCCGGGTGGCGCCCCCGGACTCCCTGGCGGCGCCCCCGGACTCCTCGGTGTCCCCGGTGTCCCCAGTGTTCCCGGTGTTCCCGGTGTCTTTGGGGTCCCGCAGGTCGGGCAGCTGACGAGAGCGAGTGAAGACGGGCACCCGAAGGTCCTTCCGTACGAAGCCGGGCGGAGCGGCGGATCCGGGGTGGGGACCGGATCCGCCACCGTTGCGTACGGCCTGCTCGCCGCCGGTGTTCACCCCGCCGGGCCCGCGGTCGGCAAACACCCGGCAAACGCCCGGCCAAGCCGCCCGTCACCGGCCCGGCCGACTACCCCGTCATGCCCCGCCCACCGCCGTGAGCAGCGCCAGCGGGGCCGCCGCCGACCGGGACTCCCGGACGCACGCGTGCGGGTAGGGCACCGGCTCGGCGTGCGTGTCCCGGCCGTAGCCGGCGAGGACCTCGGGCAGCCGGTGGCCCGTCACGGTCGCCGCGTCCACCAGGGCGTGGGCGACCGTACGGGCCTCGTCGTGCAGGCCGTAGCGGGCCAGACCGAGCGTGATCAGCGCGTTGTCGTGCGGCCAGACCGAACCCCGGTGGTACGACAGCGGGTGGTACGCCGGCTGCCCCGCCGCCAGCGTGCGCACGCCCCAGCCGGAGAAGAAGTCGGGCTCCAGCAGCCGCCGCCCGACGACCTCCCCGTACTCCTTGTCCAGCAGCCCGGACCACAGCAGGTGCCCGGCGTCCGAGGCGAGCGCGTCGACCTGCCGGCCCCGGCCGTCCAGCGCGAGCGCCGGGAAGGCGTGGTCCCGCATCCAGAAGTCCCGCTGGAAGCGGTCGCGCAGATCGGCGGCGGCCTGCTCCAGCAGCGCGGCGTACGTCTCGTCCCGCCACACCGTGCGCGCCACCCACGCCGTACGGCGCAGCGCGTCGTACGCGTACCCCTGGGCCCCCGCCGCCGTCACCGGGCCGCTCGGGCGGGTGCCGTCGGCGGAGCAGATGGCGCCGGGGGAGTCCTTCCAGTTCTGGTTGGCGAGGCCGCCCCGGTCGGCGCGGTAGACCAGGTAGCCGCGCGAGGTGAGCCCGCCGTGGTCGAGCATCCAGCCGACGGCCGCGCGGGCGTGCGGTTCGAGGCGGCGGGCGAGGGCCGCGTCGCCGGTCCGCTCGACGTACGCGCCGAGCAGCACGAGGAAGAGGGGGGTGGCGTCGACCGAGCCGTAGTAGCGGCCGTAGGGGACCTGCCGGAAGTGGGCGAGCTCGCCGTGCCGTACCTCGTGGACGATCTTGCCGGGCTGGGCGACCGACTCCGGGCCGGTCTCGGTGGCCTGGGTCGCGGCAAGCGCCGGGAGCGTGGCGGCGGCCAGGTGGGGGCGGTAGGGGAGGGCGAAGAGGGACGTGAGCAGGGCGTCGCGGCCCAGCAGCGTCAGGAACCAGGGGGCGCCCGCCGCCGGGACGCGCAGGTCCTCCCCGTCCGGGCCGGTCGCCGGCACCTGGAGCGCGGCCAGGTCCGCGAGGCCGCGCGCGCACGCGGCGGCCAGCTCGGGCCAGCCGGTCGGGAAGGCGACGCCTTCCACGAACTCGCCCTCCTGCGCAAGAAGCTGTTCGGTCAAGGAAGTCGGGGAGCGGGGCACACGCAGGGCCCGCTTCTCGCCGTGCGGCCGCGCCATCACCCGGAGGGTCAGCTCGGCCGTGCCGTGCGGCTCCAGCTCCAGCGTCCACACCAGCCGGCGGGCACCGGTGCCGGTCTCCTCGACGCCGTCCGGGCCGGGCTCGGCGGTCACCGTCGTGACGGACCGCCACTCCCCGCGCCGGTAGGTGAACTCCACGCCGTGGTCCAGCACCTCGCGGCGGCGGACGGCGCCGGTCTTGGCGTAGGTGCGGTGGTCGGAGCGGAGTTCGAACTGGTCGGTGAAGTCGGCGTCGACGGTCAGCGCCAGCCGGACCGTCAGCGGCACCGGTCGGTTGCTGACGACCCGCAGCAGCTCCACGAACGAGCTGTCCCCGACCGCCTGTTCACGGAAGAGCGTGCACGAGGGCGGCTCGGTACGGCCGCCGCGCGGGACGAGCACACAGCGCGCGGTGTCCCCGTCCGCGACCGGTGAGAGCACCTCCGGCACGGCCCCGTCGACCGTGAGCTGCCAGCGGCTGAGGTGCCGTGCGTCCCTGACGAACAACCCGTCGGGAGAGCCGGCGCTCCGTACGCCGCTGATGTCTCCGCGGTCACCGACGGCGGCGAACGTCCCGCCGTGCACGAGCAGATGATGCCGGTCCGTCATCCCCGGTCCCCTCCCTTGAGTGCGGTGTCGTCCGAGGTGGTGCGGGTGGTGCGGGTGGTGCGGTGGTGCAGGTCGATCGGTTGCTTGGTGCTGGTGGTGCGTGCTAGTGGTGCCTGTGATGCCGATCGGTCGCGTGGTGCAGGCCGTGCCGATGGTCCGGGTGACGAGCGCTGTCGTCGGAGCCGCCGAGGCCGTGCGGGGCGTCCGTGTCGTGCAGCAGGTCGAGGGTGAGGGCGGCGGTCCAGCTGAAGCCGGTCGCCCCGCAGGCCTCGCCGGTGTACGGGTCGACGTACTCGGCGAAGTCCGAGGCGCCCGCGACGTCCAGCACGGCCTCGCGCAGCGCGTCCGCGTGCGCCCGCTCGCCGTGCGCCCTCAGGCCCCGCTCCAGCAGCCAGTTCGTGTTGAACCAGGCCGGGCCGCGCCAGTAGCGGTGCGGGTCGAAGGCCTCGCCGAGCAGGTCGTAACTGGGGGCGAGGCGGGTGATCGTGCCCAGCCCGAAGCGCGGGCCGCGCAGCGTGTCCACGAGGGCGGCGGCGATCTCGCGCGGCAGGCCGGGCAGCAGCAGCGGCACCAGGCCGGAGACCCCGCGCTCCCGGATCAGCCCCCCGCCGCACAGGTCCCGGCAGAGGAACATGCCCTCCGCCGGATCCCACAGCCGGTCCACGAGCGCCGCCGTCAGCCGCTCCGCGCGCGCGTGCCGTGCGGTGCCGGTGGCGCCCAGCTCCCGCGCGATACGGGCGAGCGCGTGCTCGGAGGCGATGAGCAGGGCGTTGAAGGAGGGATCCTCCACGGCGAAGCCCCCGCCCCCGCCGTTCCCCCCGCCCGGCCCGGCGCCGTTCCCCCCGCCCGGCCCGGCGCCGTTCCCCCCGCCCGGCCCGGCGCCGTTCCCCCCGCCCGGCCCGGCACCGCTCCCCCCGCCCGGCCCGTCCCGGTACCCGCCGTCCCGGTAGTCCGTCGCCAGCCGCACGTACCGCCCGTAGTCCAGGTCCGTCGGCCGGTCCTCGGCGGCCCCGTGGTGCAGGTCGGCGCGGCGGAAGGAGCGGGTCGGGGCGGGGGTGATCCGGGAGAGCGGGACGTCCCAGGAGGGGGCGTTGTCCATGCCCTGCTCCCAGGGGTGCACGACCGACACCAGCCCGCCCCCGCCCAGATCCCGCCGGTGCAGCAGATAGCGGTGCCAGGCGGCCAGCCGGGGGTACACCCGGGCGAGGAAGCCGCGCGCCCGGGACAGGCCCGGGTCGGCGCAGTGCACCAGCCAGGCCGCCAGCGCGTGCACCGGTGGCTGCACGATGCCCGAGGTCTGTACGGTGCGCGGGGCGCCCGCAGCGCGCCCCGCGGTCGAGGAGCGCCAGAAGTCGGGGCTCGGGAAGTACGCGTCGAGCGGCACGGAAGGGTTGAAGACGATGTGCGGGATGCGCCCGTCGCCCCACTGGGCGGCCAGCAGCGTCTCCAGCTCCGTCTGGGCCCGCCGCGGCGAGACGTGCCGCAGCCCGATCGCGATGAACGCCGAGTCCCAGGACCACTGGTGCGGGTACAGCCCGCGCGAGGGCACCGTCGACGCTCCGGTCCAGTTGCCCCGGAGGACCTCCACCGCGCGGACGTGCAGCGGCCCGGCCGGGACGGCAGGGTCGTATACAGCGGCGGTTCCCGCAGGGCGGGCGATGAGCTGGGCGGTGCGATCCACTCGGGGCTCCCCGAAGAACGACGACGACGGCACAGTCGACCCGGTGCGGCAGTGGCTACCGTAGGGTTACGTCTATTTAACACGCAAAACCCACTATGTAATGCAGGCTTGGGAAGCACAAGGGGGTGCGCATGACCGGACAGCCGGGACGGACCGGCAGAGGCGGCGGTCAGGCAGGCGCCGGAGATCTGCTCGCACTGGTACGCACGGGGCGGGCGACGACACGGGGTGCCCTCCAGCAGGCCACCGGCCTCTCCCGCGCGACGGTCGGCCAGCGGCTGGACCGCCTCTTCCGCGCGGGCTGGCTGCGCGAGGGCGCCGGCGGACCGGTCGGCTCCCCGCTGGGCGGCCGCCCCTCCATCACCCTCGAGTTCGACGACGCGCACGCCGTCGTCCTCGCCGCCGACCTGGACACCCGGCACGCGCGCGCGGCGGTGCTCTCCCTGACCGGCGAGCTCCTCGCCGAACACTCGGGCGCGCTGGCGGTCGAGGAGGGTCCGGACGTCGTCCTCGGCGAGCTGGCGCGCTGGTTCGCCGAGCTGCTGGAGAAGGCGGGCCACCGCGCGGGCGAGGTCTGCGGCATCGGCATCGCCGTCCCCGGCCCGGTCGACAGCGAGGCCGGCCGGGTCGTCCAGCCGCCGATGATGCCCGGCTGGGACGGCTACGACATACGCGGCCGCCTCGCCGGGGCGTTCACCGACCGCACGGGGGCACCCCCGGTGCCGGTCCTCGTCGACAACGACGCCAACCTCATGGCGTACGGCGAACAGCGCACCGCCCACCCGGACTGCTCGGCGTTCGTGCTGGTGAAGGTGTCGACCGGCATCGGCGCGGGGGTCGTGGTCGACGGTGCGATCTACCGGGGCGTGGACGGCGGGGCCGGCGACATCGGCCACATACGCGTCGGCACCGAGGCGCTGTGCCGCTGCGGCTCCAGGGGCTGCCTCGCGGCCGTCGCGAGCGGTGGCGCCGTGGCCCGGCGGCTGGCGGAGAGCGGGGTTCCCGCGGCGTCCGGCTCGGACGTGCGCGATCTGCTCGCCGCCGGGCACCCGGAGGCGGCCGCGCTGGCCCGGGAGGCCGGACGGCAGGTGGGCGACGTGCTGGCGACCGTCGTGACGCTGCTCAACCCCGGGGTGCTGATGATCGCCGGCGACCTGGCCGGCACCCCCTTCGTCACGGGCGTGCGCGAGCTGCTCTACCAGCGGGCGCTGCCGCGCTCCACCGCCCGGCTGGAGGTGGTGACCTCGCGACTGGGGGAGCGCGCGGGGCTGGTGGGCGCCGGGGCGCTGGTCGTGGAGTACCTGTACGCGCCGGAGCGGGTCGAGGAGCGCCTGCTGGCGATGGGCGTCTGAGACCGCGCCGTGTCGTCCGTGTTTCCGTCCCGAACCGGCGTCCGCATGGTGAAACCGGGCCATCTGTGGGAGCGTGATTCTCGCCACCCTTGAGGCACCCTTGATAGGGGTAGCGCTCAGATGAGCGGACCGTGAGCGACTGCACTTTTCCAAGGGGTGGCACTGGGTGCCACCCCTTGATCGTTCATCGACCGAACTCAAACGCGCATGAGATCCGCTCATCTGAGCGCAAACGTGGGGTGATGAGCGTGTCTGTGTTCAAGAAGTGAAAACATCGGCTGCTCAGCGCTTGCCCAGCCTTGACTTTCGATCCCGTGGCGGACGACGGGTTACAGGCGCATGACGCACAAGTGGACGTACCCAGGCGCCTTCGATCTGGGTATGTTCCTCGCCGTCAGGGCAGCCACCGCGTCCTCGAGGAGTCGAGACCCGTGTCGGAAAACAAAGATCCCCACGTAGCTCAGCCGGCAGCGAGCGTTGAGGGCGTGAAGTTCGTCTACGACTTCACCGAGGGCAACAAGGACCTCAAGGACCTCCTCGGTGGCAAGGGCGCCAACCTCGCCGAGATGACCAACCTGGGCCTGCCGGTTCCGCCCGGCTTCACCATCACCACCGAGGCCTGCAAGGTCTACCTCGACAGCGGCGAGGAGCCGGCGGCACTGCGTGACGAGGTGAGTGCGCACCTCGTCGCCCTCGAGGAGCGGATGGGCAAGAAGCTCGGCCAGGCCGACAACCCCCTGCTCGTCTCGGTCCGCTCCGGTGCCAAGTTCTCGATGCCCGGCATGATGGACACGGTCCTCAACATCGGCCTCTCCGACAAGTCGGTCCAGGGGCTGGCCGCCCAGGCGGGCGACGACCGCTTCGCCTGGGACTCCTACCGCCGTCTGATCCAGATGTTCGGCAAGACGGTCCTCGGCGTCGACGGCGAGCTCTTCGAGGAGGCCCTGGAGGCGGCGAAGGCGGCCAAGAAGGTCACCGTCGACACGGAGCTGGAGGCCGCGGACCTCAAGAAGCTGGTCACCAAGTTCAAGAAGATCGTCAAGACCGAGGCCGGGCGGGACTTCCCGCAGGACCCGCGCGAGCAGATGGACCTCGCGATCAAGGCGGTCTTCGACTCGTGGAACGGCGACCGGGCGAAGCTCTACCGGCGGCAGGAACGCATCCCGCACGACCTGGGCACCGCCGTGAACGTCTGTTCGATGGTGTTCGGCAACCTGGGCCCGGACTCCGGCACCGGCGTCGCCTTCACCCGTGACCCCGCCTCGGGCCACCAGGGCGTCTACGGCGACTACCTCCAGAACGCCCAGGGCGAGGACGTCGTCGCCGGCATCCGCAACACCGTGCCCCTGGCCGAGCTGGAGCAGATCGACAAGAAGTCCTACGACCAGCTGCTCGGCATCATGGAGACGCTGGAGAACCACTACAAGGACCTCTGCGACATCGAGTTCACGATCGAGCGCGGTCAGCTGTGGATGCTCCAGACGCGCGTGGGCAAGCGCACGGCCGGCGCCGCCTTCCGCATCGCCACCCAGCTCGTCGACCAGGGCCTGATCGACGAGACCGAGGCCCTCCAGCGGGTCAACGGCGCGCAGCTCGCGCAGCTGATGTTCCCCCGCTTCGACGAGCACGCCAAGACCGAGCAGGTCGGCCGGGGCATCGCCGCCTCGCCGGGCGCGGCGGTCGGCAAGGCGGTCTTCGACTCGTACACGGCCGTCAAGTGGTCCCGCTCCGGTGAGAAGGTCATCCTCGTCCGCCGCGAGACCAACCCCGACGACCTGGACGGCATGATCGCCGCCGAGGGCATCCTGACCTCGCGCGGCGGCAAGACCTCCCACGCTGCGGTCGTGGCCCGCGGCATGGGCAAGACCTGCGTCTGTGGCGCCGAGGAGCTGGAGGTCGACACCAAGCGCCGCCGGATGACGGTCCCGGGCGGCCACGTCGTCGAGGAGGGCGACGTCATCTCCATCGACGGCTCCACCGGCAAGGTCTACCTCGGCGAGGTCCCCGTCGTCCCGTCCCCGGTCGTCGAGTACTTCGAGGGCCGTATGCACGCCGGCGCCGACGACGCCGACGAGCTGGTCGAGGCCGTGCACCGCATCATGGCCTTCGCCGACCGCAAGCGCCGGCTGCGGGTCCGCGCGAACGCCGACAACGCCGAGGACGCGCTGCGCGCCCGCCGCTTCGGCGCCCAGGGCATCGGTCTGTGCCGCACCGAGCACATGTTCCTCGGCGACCGCCGTGAACTGGTCGAGCGACTGATCCTCGCGGACACGGAGGCCGAGCGCGAGGAGTCCCTGAAGGAGCTGCTGCCGCTCCAGAAGCGGGACTTCGTGGAGCTCTTCGAGGCGATGGACGGCCTCCCGGTCACGATCCGCCTCCTCGACCCGCCGCTGCACGAGTTCCTCCCCGACATCACGGAACTCTCGGTCCGCGTCGCCCTCGCGGAGTCCCGCCAGGAGCCGCACGAGAACGAGCTGCGCCTGCTCCAGGCGGTCCACCGCCTGCACGAGCAGAACCCGATGCTCGGCCTGCGCGGCGTCCGGCTGGGCCTGGTCATCCCCGGCCTGTTCACCATGCAGGTCCGTGCCATCGCCGAGGCGGCGGCCGAGCGCCGCAACGCCAAGGGCGACCCGCGCGCCGAGATCATGATCCCGCTCGTCGGCACCGTCCAGGAGCTGGAGATCGTCCGCGAGGAGGCCGACCAGGTCGTCGCGGAGGTCGAGGCGGCGACGGGCGTGACCCTGAAGCTGTCGATCGGCACGATGATCGAGCTGCCGCGGGCCGCGCTGACCGCCGGCCAGATCGCCGAGGCCGCGGAGTTCTTCAGCTTCGGCACGAACGACCTCACCCAGACGGTCTGGGGCTTCAGCCGCGACGACGTGGAGGCCTCCTTCTTCACCGCCTACCTGGAGAGGGGCATCTTCGGCGTCTCCCCGTTCGAGACGATCGACAAGGACGGCGTGGGCTCCCTGGTGAAGGCCGCCGCCGAAGCGGGCCGCCGCACCCGCCCCGACCTCAAGCTCGGCGTCTGCGGCGAACACGGCGGCGATCCCGAGTCCGTCCACTTCTTCCACGAGGTCGGCCTCGACTACGTCTCCTGCTCCCCCTTCCGCATCCCGGTCGCCCGCCTGGAGGCGGGCCGCGCGGCGACGCAGTCGGAGGGCAGCGACCACCGCTGACCCGGGCCCGTCCCCGACGGACCCCACCTGACCCCGGAGCCGCCGCGGTCCCCGACCCTCAGTACCGATCGCGGCGGCTCCGGCATGCAAGACGAGGGCGACACCCTGTGCGGGGGTGTCGCCCTCTGTGCACACGATGTCGTGGATGTCCGGGGCCTTCGAGGGGTTCACCATCTCCTTCGATCTCCACCAGGCCCAGATCGTCGCGGAGCAGCGCGAGTTCACCCTGTCGAGCCCGTACGACACGCTGGGGACTCCGTAGGGATCGTGGCCAGGCCGGAGACCGGCGAAGGGGGCCCGGACCACGCGGTCCGGGCCCCCTTCGGGCGTGTTCCCGGTGCTACTGCGGAGGCAGCTTGTCGAGCTGCTCCTGAATGCGGGCGATGTCCTCCTCCGCCTTCGCCAGACGGGTGCGGATCTTGTCGACCACGTTGTCCGGGGCCTTGGCAAGGAACGCCTCGTTGCCGAGCTTGCCCTCGGCCTGGGCCTTCTCCTTCTCGGCGGCGGTCAGGTCCTTCCCGAGGCGCTTGCGCTCGGCGGCCACGTCGATCGTGCCCGACAGGTCGAGCGAGACGGTGGCGCCGGCGACCGGCAGGGAGGCGGTGGCGGCGAAGCCCTCGCCCTCCGGCTGGAGGCGCAGCAGCTGGCGGATGGCCGCCTCGTGCGGAGCCAGCGCCGTGCCGTCGAGCTCCAGGCGGGCCGGGACCTTCTGACCGGGCTGAAGGCCCTGGTCCGAGCGGAACCGGCGGACCTCGGTGACGACCTGCTGGACCAGCTCGATCTCTTTTTCCGCGGCATCGTCGCGGAAACCAGAGTCCTTCGGCCACTCGGCGATGACGACCGACTCCCCGCCCGTCAGCGTGGTCCACAGGGTGTCCGTGACGAACGGGACGATCGGGTGGAGCAGCCGCAGGGTGACGTCGAGGACCTCGCCCAGGACGCGGGCCGAGACCTTGGCCTGCTCACCACCGTCGAAGAACGTCGTCTTCGACAGCTCGACGTACCAGTCGAAGACCTCGTCCCACGCGAAGTGGTACAGAGCATCCGCGAGCTTGGCGAACTGGTAGTCGTCGTAGTAGGCGTCCGCCTCGGCGACGACCTTGTTCAGCCGCGACAGGATCCAGCGGTCGGTCGCCGAGAGCTTCTCGGCCGGCGGCAGCTCGCCCTCGACCGTCGCGCCGTTCATCATCGCGAAGCGCGTCGCGTTCCAGATCTTGTTGGCGAAGTTCCGGGACGCCTGGACCCAGTCCTCACCGATCGGGACGTCGACGCCGGGGTTGGCGCCCTTGGCCAGGGTGAAGCGCAGGGCGTCCGAGCCGTACTTGTCCATCCAGTCCAGCGGGTTGACCGTGTTCCCGAACGACTTCGACATCTTCTTGCCGAACTCGTCGCGGACCATGCCGTGGAACGCGATCGTGCGGAACGGAGGCTGGCCGTCCATCGCGTACAGGCCGAACATCATCATCCGGGCGACCCAGAAGAACATCAGGTCGTAGCCGGTGACCAGGACGGAGTTCGGGTAGAACTTCTCCAGGTCCGGCGTCTGCTCCGGCCAGCCCAGCGTGGAGAACGGCCACAGGCCGGACGAGAACCACGTGTCGAGAACGTCGGTGTCCTGCGTCCAGCCCTCACCCGTGGGCGGCTCCTCGTCGGGGCCGACGCAGACCAGCTCGCCGTTCGGGCCGTGCCAGACCGGGATGCGGTGGCCCCACCACAGCTGGCGCGAGATGCACCAGTCGTTGAGGTTGTCGACCCAGTCGAAGTAGCGCTGCAACATGTCGGTCGGGTGGATGCCGACCCGACCGTCGCGAACCGCGTCGCCGGCCGCCTTGGCGAGGGTCTCGACCTTGACCCACCACTGCATCGACAGGCGCGGCTCCAGCGTCGTCTTGCAGCGCGAGCAGTGACCCACGGAGTGGACGTACGGCCGCTTCTCGGCGACGATCCGGCCCTCGGCGCGCAGGGCGGCGACGATCGCGGAGCGCGCCTCGAAGCGGTCCAGGCCGAGGAAGGGGCCGTGGACGGTGATGATGCCGCGCTCGTCGAGGACCTCGGCGGATTCGAGGTCGTGGCGCTGCCCGATGGCGAAGTCGTTCGGGTCGTGCGCCGGGGTCACCTTGACGGCGCCAGTGCCGAACTCCGGGTCGACGTGCGTGTCGGCGACGACCGGGATGGTCCGGTCGGTCAGCGGCAGCTTGATCTGCTTCCCGATCAGGTGGGCGTAGCGCTCGTCGTCGGGGTGGACGGCGACGGCGGTGTCACCGAGCATCGTCTCGGCACGGGTGGTGGCGACGACGATCGTGTCCTCGCCCTCGCCGTACTTCATGGAGACGAGCTCGCCGTCGTCGTCCTGGTAGTCCACCTCGATGTCGGAGATGGCCGTGAGGCAGCGGGGGCACCAGTTGATGATGCGCTCGGCGCGGTAGATCAGCTCGTCGTCGTAGAGCTTCTTGAAGATGGTCTGGACGGCACGGGACAGGCCCTCGTCCATGGTGAAGCGGTCCCGGCTCCAGGCCAGGCCCTCGCCGAGGCGCTGCATCTGGCCGGCGATCTGCCCGCCGGACTCGTGCTTCCACTCCCAGACGCGCTCGACGAAGGCTTCGCGGCCCAGGTCGTGGCGGGACTTGCCCTCCTTGGCGAGCTCACGCTCGACGACGTTCTGGGTGGCGATACCGGCGTGGTCCATGCCGGGCTGCCACAGCGTCTCGTAGCCCTGCATGCGCTTGCGCCGGGTGAGGGCGTCGATCAGCGTGTGCTCGAAGGCGTGGCCGAGGTGGAGGGATCCGGTGACGTTCGGCGGCGGGATGACGATGGTGTACGCAGGCTTCTCGCTCTTCGCGTCGGCCTCGAAGTACCCGCGCTTCACCCAACGCTCGTACAGCGGCCCCTCTACCTCGGCCGGCGCGTACTGGGTCGGCAGTTCGGGGGCGCTGTTCGGCCCGTTGTCGGGGCGCTGAGTGTTGTCGGTCACGACGGCCATTCTAGGCCCGCCGCATTTTCGCCCTCGGCTGACTCTCTCCGGGCGAGCGGGCTGCTGCCGGTACGTGGAGATGGCCGCACGGAGGAGATTCAAGTATGACCAAGAACACTTCCGTGCGGCCGATCTCATCGCACCCCGCCCGGCCGGCAACTTGGTGCGGGGAGACGACCATCCTCGTGCGGGGGAGGGGCCAGGCTTCGGCGATCAGTTCTTGTACGAGCAGTCGGCGCATTGCTCGTTCGGCTGCGCACCGCGCGCGGCTGGACCCCACAGCGAGTGGCCGACGAGTACAACGCCCTCGAGGGGCGCGCGGCCAGGACCGGAAAAGAGAGCGGGCGTTACGAGCGCGAGGCGCGTATCCCGGTCCCGTGCACCCGGAATTACCTGGCACGGCTGTTCGGCGTCGATGTCGCCCCTGTGGCAGCGGGCGACGTCCTCGGCATCGGACGCGGACCTGCCCGCATCTCGCTCAGCGCCCGCTTCACCCTGGAGAAGGCCCCGGCCCTCCTGGGGGGGGAGTTCGGCCGTGTGGAGACGATCGGACTGCCCGGCACCGTCACGGTCCGCGATCCCGAGCCGGTCATCGCGCACATGGCCTCGTACCGGGCGTGGGCGGACCGGCACGATGTGCCTTTCGAGGCCACGATCGAGCGGGCCCGCACGGTCCTCGTCGATCACCTCGCCCGGTACGGGACCTTCGAGGTCACCTGCCTGGGCGGCAAGCTCGTCTGTCGTCGCTGAGGGCCGACTCGTCCCGTCGGCGTCGGCATCGTCATGCCGGCGGGAGAGGGGTGGCGGCCGGGCGGCCTGCCGTCGGGTTGCGGGACCGCCCGGCCCTGCTCTAGAGCGGCACCCCCACCCCCGTGAACGTCGTCTCCGGGGTCTGGGGGCTGGTGAAGCGGGCGTTGACGACGTAGAGGCGGTTGTGGTGGTGGGCGGCTGTGGTGGGGACGTCGAAGTGGGGGGAGGTGATCGTGCGGGTGAGGGTGGCGGAGGTGGCCGTCCGGTCGAGGGTCCAGGCGGTGATCTTGTTCAGGCGGTTCTGTACGACGTACAGGGTGCGGCCGATGCGCAGGAGGCCGTCGCCGTTGGTGACGTCGGTCGCGCCGGTCAGGGTGATCCTGGTGGCGTGGCCGGTCCGGATGCTCACCCGGTACAGCTGTCCCGCGTTGACGACGATCAGGCCGTGGCCGTCGGGGGTGGCGACGAGGCCGTTGGCGCTGTTGGTCCCGGCGGGTGCCTGGACCCATGCGCCGGTGAGGGGGAGCGCGCGCACCGCGCCGTCGCGGCCGCGCGGGACGCCGTACAGGACGGCGTCGCGGGAGTCGGTGAACCAGGCGCGGTCCCGGTGCAGGACGACGTCGTTGATGAACGGGGCCGCGTTGCGGGTGAGCTGGTGGGTGGCGAGCAGCTCGCCCGAGCGGGAGTCGATGATCCTCGCGGTTCCGCCGGCGCCGCCGCTGACGTACAGCAGGCCGTCGTCGTCCAGCTTCAGGCCGATGGCCGCGAGGCCGGTGCCGCCCGCGTGGAGCACGGTGCCCTCGCCGGTGCGCAGGTCGGTGCGGTAGACGCCGCCGTGGGCGCGGGAGCCCAGGTAGGCGTACGGCCTGCTGCCGATGGTGATGCCCTCCGGGAGCCAGCCGTCGGGGAGCGGGAACACCGTCGGCCAGGTCGCCGTTCCGGTGCGGGGCGTCGCCTCGGCCGGGGCCGCAGTGGCGGTCAGGGCGAGGGCGGCCAGGGCGCCGCCGAGGACGGTGCGGCGCGAGGGGTCGGGGGTCATGTCGGTGCCTCCGGGAAGGGGTCGGGCGGCGGACTCGTCATGCGCGACTTCGCCTCCATCTTGCGTCGGCGCGACGCATGACGAGCCGCCCTTTCGCTGTCGGGTTCCTGTCAACCGTCCCGACTGTGCCGTCGACTACGCCCGGAACGGACCGGTCACCTCGTACGTGACGCCGCCCGACGAACTGCCCGACGTGCCGCGCTGGCTGGAGAAGTACAGGCGGGTGCCGTCGGGGGAGAAGGCCGGGCCGGTGATCTCCGACGCCGACTGGCCGTCGATGCGGAGGAACGGGGCGACCACGTCGTCCGGGGTGATCACGCAGATCTCCATGTTCCCGCCGTCCTCCGCCACGAACAGGTCGCCGGAGGCGGCGCCGGTGACGTTGTCGACGCCGGTCAGGGGGGCCGTGCCGGACGTCACCAGGGAGTCGTCGTAGGCGAGGTCGATCGTCTGCGCCGCCGCGTCGTACCGCCAGACGCGGTTGTCGCCCTTCGTCGTGAACCAGCACGTGCCGTCCGCGTAGTGGCAGCCTTCGCCGCCGTTGAAGCGCTTGGCGCCGGAGACCTGGTTACGGGTCGCGGCGGCGCCGGTGGGGTCCGGGACCGGGGACCAGGTCACCGGGCCGCTCGTCGCGCTCCCCGCCACCAGCACCTCCAGCGTGCCGGCCGACAGGTCGCCCCACGTCGTCGGGCGGAAGCGGTAGAAGCAGCCGTCGGTGACGTCCTCGGTGAGGTAGACGACCCCGCGGACCGGGTCGGCGGCCGCCGCCTCGTGCTTGAAGCGGCCCATCGCGTCCCGGCGCACCGCCGCCTTCACGCCCCAGGGGTCGGTCTCGTAGACGTAGCCGCGGTCGACCTCCTCGCAGGACAGCCAGGTGTTCCACGGCGTCTTCCCGCCCGCGCAGTTGGTGCGGGTGCCGGAGAGGATGCGGTACGCGCCGGTCACCGTGCCCGACGACGAGAACGTCACCGCGCTCGCGCCGCCCGAGGGGTTGATCTCCGAGTTGGAGACGTAGATCCAGCCGGTGCCGTCCGCGTAGCAGGCGCCGCCGTCGGGCGCGTCGTGCCAGGTGTACGACGTGCCGGTCACCGTCTGCCCGGAGCGGGCGATCACCCGGCTGGTGAAGCCGCTCGGGAGGCGGATGCCGTTGGTGTCCGGTGCGCCGAGCGCCCCGTACGGTCCGGTGCCGGGCTGGGCCGGTGCGGCGTACGCGGCGCCGCGCCAGAGGGTTCCGCCGAGCACGGCGGACCCGCCGATGACGGCCGCACGCAGGAGGGTACGACGTTCCACGCTCACTCCCAGGGGGTGTCGTGACCGCCCCGCCGCCGGCCGGCCGCGGGGTCGTGCGGTCAGGGAGGCTAGGAGGGTGGGGTGGCCGTGTCGTGCACACGTCGTAACGGGGGAGTGCCCGGGGCGAGGACAGCGGTGTCCGGCCATCGGGTCATGCGGCCATGCGGCCATCGGGCCGTGCGGCCATGCGGCCGTGCGGCCATGCGGCCATGCGGCCATCGGGCCGTGCGGCCGTGCGGCCATGCGGTCATCGGGCCATCGGGCCATCGGGCCATGCGGCCATGCGGCCATCGGGCCGTGCGGCCGTGCGGCCATGCGGTCATCGGGCCATCGGGCCATCGGGCCATGCGGCCATGCGGTCATCGGGCCATGCGGCCATGCGGCCATTCCGGCGATCCGGCGATCTGGCGATCTGGCGATCCGGCGATCCGGCCATCCGGCCATCCGGCCATCCGGCCATGCGGCCATCCGGCCATCCGGCCATGCGGCCATCGGGCCATGCGGCCATCCGGCCACCAGGCCACCGGGCCACCGGGCCACCGGGTCGTGGGGCCAGCGGGTCGTGAGGTGCCGCGGTGGCCCCGTCACAGGCCGGTTCGGTGAACCGGACCGGCCCGGGTGCCGTCGCGGCGGTCGGGGAGACCGCCGGGACCGCGCCCGGGCCGGTGGTGAGGCGGGGGACGGCCGTCAGGCCGCCCGCACCTCGTAGGTGGTGATGCGGACCGTGTCGTCGTCCAGGCACCGCCCGCTCCGCAGGTCGAAGCGCTGCTTGAGCAGGGGCGAGGCGACGAACGGGCTGCCCTGCTGGGCGCCCAGCAGGCCGCGGGAGAGGACCGCCGCGCCGCCGAACGGGTCGCGGTTGTCGACGGCGTACAGCTCGCCCTTGCGGTCGCGGAACAGGGCGACCTGGCGGCCGTCCGGCAGCAGGGCGGCCACGCCCCGGCCGGGGACGAGCTGGTGCAGGTCGCAGACGGTGAACCAGTCGCCTGCCGGGGAGTCCAGCTTCAGCTGGACCTTCAGGTCGGTCGTCTCGGGTGCCAGGGTCATCGCTGGGCGCTTCCTTCCAGGACGTCTTCCGTGGGACGCATGCCGATGGAGAGCAGCGGCAGGTCGGGCTTGATCTGGTCGCGCTCGGGGACGAAGCCGACGACCGGGTCCGGGGTGTCGGGCGCGTTCACGAAGGACACGAACCGGGCCAGCTTCTCGGGGTCGTTGATGGTGGTGGCCCACTCGTCCGCGTAGTGCGCGACGTGCGCCGCCATCAGGGACTCCAGCTCCTCGCAGATGCCGAGGGAGTCCTCCACGACCACGTCCCGGACGTGGTCCAGGCCGCCGGGGATCCGCTCCAGCCAGGTGGAGGTGCGCTCCAGGCGGTCGGCGGTGCGGATGTAGAACATCAGGAACCGGTCGATCAGGCGGATCAGCTCGGCGTCGGACAGGTCCTGGGCGAGCAGGTCCGCGTGGCGCGGGGTGGCGCCGCCGTTGCCGGCGACGTACAGGTTCCAGCCGTTGGCCGTGGCGATCACGCCGAAGTCCTTCGACTGGGCCTCCGCGCACTCGCGCTGGCAGCCGGAGACCGCCGACTTCAGCTTGTGCGGGGAGCGCAGGCCCCGGTAGCGCAGCTCCAGGTCGATCGCCATGCGGACGGAGTCCTGGACGCCGTAGCGGCACCAGGTCTGTCCGACGCAGGACTTCACCGTGCGCAGGGACTTGCCGTAGGCATGGCCGGACTCGAAGCCGGCGTCGACCAGCCGGGTCCAGATCAGCGGGAGCTGTTCGACGCGGGCGCCGAACATGTCGATCCGCTGACCGCCGGTGATCTTCGTGTAGAGGCCGAAGTCGCGGGCGATCTCGCCGATCACGATCAGGCCCTCGGGGGTGATCTCGCCGCCGGGGATGCGCGGGACGACCGAGTACGAGCCGTTCTTCTGGAGGTTGGCGAGGAAGTGGTCGTTGGTCTCCTGGAGGGCCGCCTGCTCGCCGTCGAGGACGTAGCCGCTCGCGCCGATCGTCGGGGCGAGGGAGGCGATGATCGAGGCGACCGCGGGCTTGCAGATCTCGCAGCCGTCGCCGCCCCGGGCGTCCTCGCGGCCGTAGCGGTCGAGGAGGTCCTGGTAGGTGTTGATGCGCAGGGCGAGGACGATCTCGTAGAGCTCCTCGCGGGTCTGCGAGAAGCAGGCGCACAGGCCCTTGTCGACCACGACGCCGCTCGCCTCCAGCTCGGCGGTGACGAGCTGGCCGAGGACCTTGACGCAGGAGCCGCAGCCGGTGCCGGCCTTGGTGCACTTCTTCACCTCGGGCACGGTCGTGCACTGGTGGTCGGTGACCGCGCCGCGGATCGTGCCCTTGGAGACGTTGTGGCAGGAGCAGATGATCGCGTCGTCGGGGAGGGCGGACGGGCCGAGCTGGACCGGGGCGCCGGCGCCGGCGGGCAGGACCAGCGCCTCGGGCGAGACCGGCGGGACCGAGCCGGTGAACGCGCGCAGCGTGCCGTACGCCTCCGCGTCGCCGACCAGGATGCCGCCGAGCAGCGTGCCGTCGCGGCCGATGACCAGCTTCTTGTACAGGCCCGAGCGGGAGTCGGAGTAGACGACGTCGAGGCAGTCCTCGGTGGTGCCGTGCGCGTCGCCGAAGGAGGCCACGTCCACGCCGAGCAGCTTCAGCTTGGTGGAGAGGTCGGCGCCGGTGAAGGACAACTGGTCCGTCTCGTCGGCGGCGATCGTCGCGGCGGCCGTCTCGGCCTGCTCGTACCCGGGGGCGACCAGGCCGTACACCCGGCCGTCGGCGGCGAGCGCGCACTCGCCGATCGCGAACACGTGCGGGTCGGCGACCGTGCGGCACTGCTCGTCGACGCTGATGCCGCCGCGCTCGCCGACCGTCAGACCGCAGTCGCGGGCCAGCTGGTCGCGGGGGCGGACACCGGCGCTGAACACCACCAGGTCGGTGGCGAGTTCGGAGCCGTCGGACAGCTTCATGCCGGTGACCGCGCCGGACTCGTCGACGACGATCTCCTGCGTGCCCACGCCGGTGTGCACGGACAGGCCCATGTCCTCGATGGTGCGCAGCAGCGCGGCGCCGCCGCCCTCGTCGACCTGGACGGGCATCAGACGGGGCGCGAACTCCACGATGTGGCTGGTGAGTCCGAGGCCCTTCAGCGCGCCCGCGGCCTCGAGGCCGAGCAGACCGCCGCCGACCACCGCACCGGTCGTCGCCGTCTTGGCGTACTCCTCGATGGCGAGGAGGTCCTCGATCGTGCGGTAGACGAAACAGCCCTGGGCGTCCTTGTGGGGGACCGGCGGGACGAAGGGGTAGGAGCCGGTGGCGAGGACGAGGGTGTCGTACTCGAAGACCTGGCCGGACCGGGCCGTGACCTTCTTCGCCGCACGGTCGACCGTCTCCGCCGGGTCGCCCACGTACAGCTCGATGCCGTGCTGCTCGATGAACGCCATGTCGGTCATGGAGAGGTCCTCGGGGGTCTTCCCCGAGAAGTACGAGGTGAGCTGGACGCGGTCGTACGCGGGGCGAGGCTCCTCGCACAGCACGACCACGCGGTGCGTGGCGGTCAGGCCGCGTTCGGCGAGCGCTTCGAGGAAGCGCTGGCCGACCATGCCGTGGCCGACGAGCACGATCGTGGGGCGGGGGCCGGTCCCCACAGGTGCGGTCGTGGTCGTGGACATCAGGAGCCTCCATCGTTGGTGAGCAGGTGGAGCAGAGGAGCGCCGTTGCGCGGGAGCGGCTCTGCTCCCTCCCAGGCGCGCGCGAGCGCGCCGACGGTGCCGAGTTCGCCGACGAGGACCCCGCCGACCAGGCGGTCGTCGCGGACGACGACCTTGCGGTAGGTGCCGCGGGTGGCGTCGGCGAGCTGGACGACGTCGTCGCCGGGGCGTGCCTCGGTCTCGCCGAACGCGGCGAGGTCGAAGGCGGTGGTGCCGTTGAGCGTGAGGCGGGTCAGGGAACGGGTGCCGGTGTAGCGGGCGCCGGCGTTTCCGGCGGTGCCCGCGAGCAGCTCGGCCAGTACGTCGGCCTGTTCCAGGGCGGGGGCGGCGAGGCCGTAGACGTTCCCGTCGTGCTGGGCGCAGTCGCCGATCGCCCGGATGTGCGGGTCGGAGGTGCGCAGTTCGTCGTCGACGAGGACGCCCTTGTGGACGGCGAGCCCGGCCGTCTTGGCGAGGCCGGCGCGCGGGTGGACCCCGCAGGCCAGCACCACCAGGTCGGCGTCGAGGGCGTAGCCGTCGGCCATCTCCACCGAGCGGACCGCGCCGCCGACGCAGCGCACGTCGCGCACCCGGCACTCGGTGTGCACCTCGACGCCGAGGTCCTTCAGGTGCCGCAGGACGAGCTTCGAGGCACCCGGGTCGAGCTGGCGCTCCATCAGCCGCTCGGACTGCTGGGCGAGGACGACCTGGGCGCCGCGCACGGCGAGCGCGCGGGCCGCGGAGACCCCGAGGAGTCCGCCGCCGATGACGACGGCCCGCACACCCGGCCGGACCGCCTTGGACAGGCCCAGGCAGTCGTCCATGGTCCGGAACGCGTGCACCCCCTCGGGCAGGACGTGGTCCGGGGTGAACAGGCCGCGCAGCGGCGGCAGCACCGGGTTGGAGCCGGTCGCCAGCACCAGCGTGTCGTATGCGATCTCCGAGCCGTCCGCGCAGGCGACGGCGCGCCGTTCGCGGTCGATGCCGGTGACGCGGGCGCGCACCAGTTCGGCGGGCGCGGGCAGCGCGATCACCTCGGGGGCGTACCGTCCGGCCAGCACCTCGGCGAGCAGGACCCGGTTGTACGGGACGTGCTCCTCCTCGCCGATCAGCAGGGCGGGCGTGCCGAGCTCACCGAGCCGCCGGGCGAGCCGTACGCCCGCGAGGCCGGCGCCGATCACCACCACACGCGAATTCGAGGTCATGCCGTCGAGCGTGCGGTGCGGACGTTACCCGACCGCATCACGGTTGTTTCCCGCGAGGAACGCTGCCCTCAGCGGGGACGGCGGACGGGTGTGAGGGTTTTCGGCGGGCGGCGCCGGGCGGCGGTGAGGACAAGGGACGCGGGCCCGTCGGGCGGGTCCGCAACCTCAGGACCTGCTCAGATCGGTGGACGGGACATGTATCCGGCCCCGTAGGGTCGCGTCCATGCCCGACATATCCATGACCATGGTGGCCGTCCTCTGTCTCGCCGCCCTCGCGGCCGGCTGGATCGACGCCGTGGTCGGCGGCGGCGGGCTCCTGCTGCTCCCGGCGCTCCTGCTCGGCCTGCCGGCCGGCAGCCCGGCCGCGCACGCGCTCGGCACCAACAAGGCGGTGGCCATCGTCGGCACCGCCGGGGCGGCGGTCACGTACGCCCGCCGGGCGCCGGTCGACGTGGGCCTGGCTGTCCGGATCGGGCTCGCCGCGCTCGCCGGGTCGTCGGCGGGGGCGTTCTTCGCGGCGGGGATGAGCACCGACGTGCTCAAGCCGGTCATCATGGTGGTGCTGCTGGGGGTGGCCGCCTTCGTCATCCTGCGCCCCGCGTTCGGCACGGCACCCGCGACCGGACCGGCCGGACCGCGCCGGGTCCTCGCCGCGATCGGCCTCGCGGGCCTCGGCATCGGCTTCTACGACGGTCTCGTCGGCCCCGGCACCGGCACCTTCCTCGTCCTCGCGCTGACCGCCGTGCTCCACCACGACCTGGTGACCGCCTCCGCCACCGCCAAGATCGTCAACTGCTGCACCAACGCCGGCGCCCTCGCGATGTTCGCCTGGCAGGGGGCCGTGCTGTGGCAACTGGCGGGACTGATGGCCGTGTTCAACCTCGCGGGCGGCATGCTGGGGGCCCGGACGGCGCTGAAGAAGGGCAGCGGGTTCGTGCGCGTAGTGCTGCTGACGGTGGTGTTCGCACTGGTGGCGAACCTGGCGTACGAGCAGTGGGGGGCGTGACGCGCACGCCGGGCGCTCCTCCGGCCCTCCCGGCAACTGCGGACGCCCGCACGGCAGTTCGCAGTCGGGCGCCTCTCCGGCACTCCGCCGTCGGGCGCCTCTCGGGCACTCCGCTGCCGGGTGCCTCTCGGGCGCCCCTGGCCGTGGACGCCCTCCGGCACTCCGCCGCCGGGGCTCCTCCGGCACTCCGCCGCCGGGTGCCTTTCCGGCGCCCTTGGCCGTGGATGCCCTCCGCTACCGGGCCGCCGGGTGCTCCTCCGGCACTCCGCCGCCGGGTGCTCCTCCGGTTCCCGCCGCCGGGCGCCCCTCGGTCAGCCCGCGCGGCTGTCCGTCAGGTGGGCGAAGACCACCACGTTCGCCTGGTAGCCGGTGGTGCGGGAGTAGCCGCCGCCGCAGGTGATGACGCGCAGTTCCGGGCGCTTCGCCGCGCCGTACACCGTCGTGTCGGGGAAGTCGCGCGCGTCGTACATCTCGACCGCGTCCACGGTGAACACCGCGACCGTGCCGTCGCGCCGGTCCACCTCGATGGTGGCGCCCCGCTCCAGGGCGCCGAGGTCGTAGAAGACGGCGGGGCCGTCGGCGGTGTCGACGTGGCCGGCGACGATCGCGGTGCCGGTCTCGCCGGGGGTGGTGCCGGACTCGTACCAGCCGGCGAGGTTGTCGTCCTCGGCGGGCGGTACGTCGAGGCTGCCGGACGCGGTCAGTCCCAGGCCCGTGAGGGGGGCGTCGACGCGCAGGGACGGGATGCGGACGCGGTCGGGCGGGGAGGGCGGCAGCGGGGGAGCGGGAGCGGGAGCGGGCGCGGGCGTGGAGTGCGGGTCGGCGCGGTCCGGGTGGGCCTGGGCCGCGGACGGCCGCGGCGGGGCGTGGGTGCCGGCGCCGCTGTGCAGCAGCCACGCACCCGAGCAGAGGGCGACCGCGGTGACGGCCGCTATCGCGGAGTTGCCGACCCTGCGCATGCGAAGCACTCCTCTCGTGGACGGAGGCCCCCGTGCCCCCTCCGGGCCGCGAGGGGCGTCGGACCCGGAGGGGGAGGGGACATGCGGTACCGGCCGACGGACAGCGGAGGGTGTCCGTCAGATCCCGTCGCCTCTCGCCCGGCGATGCAGGAGCCAGGTACCGCCCGCGGCGGCGACGGCGAGAGCCGCCACACCGGCCGCGGTCTGCACGGGATCGGGGCCCAGTGCGCCGCCGACCCCCGTCTTCACGCTTCCCCGCGGATACACCTGCTGCGGCACGGCCGTCAGCGTCACCACCAGGTCGCCGGTGACCTTCCGTCCGTCCGCGGCGCACTCCGCGACGATCTCGTACGTGCCCGGCTGCGCGCTCGGCGGCACCCGGAACCGCCCGACCGCCTCGCTCTCCCGTGCGCCGGGCGCCAGCGTGAAGCGCCCGGCGCCCACCGCGCCGGCGTCGCCCGCCGCCGTCGGGGGGGATCCGCACGCCGCCGTCTCCACGGTGACCTCGTCGCCCGGCACCACGCTGGAGGGAGACACCTCCAGCCGGCCGGTGCCGCTGCCGGCGGCCCAGGCGGGCGCGGCGACGGCGCCCGCGGCGGCCACGGCGAACACGCTGCCGGTCAGCAGACGGACGGCGGTACGTCGCATCGGTGCTCCTCCGAGCTCGTCCAGGGCACGCCCGGCGGCATCCCCATGTGCCGCTGCGTCGGTCGCGTCCCTGCCCTTACGAGGTAAGTCCCGGTGGCGCGAACGCGCTTGTCGAGAGGGCGTCGGCGATGAGGTGAACGGGGGGCGGGACGGGCGACCGCCGGTGCGTTCGGGCAGGTCACCGCCGTGCGGTAGGTGTCTCGCGGAAAACCGCGGGACGAGGGTGTGAACGGGTGACCGGCCCCACCGCACGGCCCCACCGCACGGCCCCGCCGCGGCCCCCTGCCCTCCCCGGCCGGGAGCGGGGAGGGCGGTTCCACAACGCTCACGGAAACGACTCCGTCCTCTCACTCCCCCCGCACGTGAGCGCTATGGACATGACATATCCGCGGCCTCTTGAATCTCAGGACCACGTCAACGCCCCCCACCCCCCCCACACATCCCCCCACGCGCCCCTGGCGCCTTCCTGAGGAGACCGATGCGCCGGATACGGCAGCACGCCCGAGGCTCCCGTCTCACCACCGCAGGCATCGCCGCCACCACGGCCGCCCTCCTGGCCGCCACCCTCACGCCCGCGACCGCCGCCACCACCGGCGACTTGACCGCCACCGCCCCCACCGCCGTCCCCGCCGTCCCCGCCGTCCCCGCCGCCACCGCCGGCGCGGCGGACCGCCCGGACCGGGCCACCGCGATCGGCAACGCGGCCTCGGCCCTGGCCGCGCACGCCGCGGGCCTGGGACTGACCGCCGCCCAGGGCACCTCCGTCCGGGACGTCGTCGTCGACCCGGACGGCACCCAGCACGTCCGCTACGACCGGACCTACCGCCTACTCCCCGTGCTGGGTGGGGACTTCGTGGTGCATCTCGCCCCGGACGGCACGTACCGCGGCGCGGACCGGGCGACGCGCGGCACGGTCTCCCTCTCCACCGTCACCCCCGCGCTCCCCGCCCCGAAGGCCGCCGACGCCGCCGCCGACGCCCTGCGCGCCGTCCACCTCGACGAGACCCTGAAGCAGCTCACCGCCGAGCCGCGCCTGGTCGTCGACGCCCTGCACGGCGCCCCCCGGCTGGCCTGGCGGACGGACGTCGCCGCCCTGGACGCCCTCGGCAACCCGGTCGCCCGCGCCGTGCTGACCGACGCGGCGACCGGCGCCGAGATCGACGCCTGGGACACCCTGGAGTCCGCGACGGGCGACGGGCGGTCCCTGTACGGCGGTACGGTCCCGCTGGAGACGACCCCGTCCGGCTCGGCGTACCAGCTCAAGGACCCCACCCGCGGCAACACGTACACCGGTGACGCCGCGGGCCGCACCGACCTGTGCGTCCTCGGCATCTGCGTCAGCCGCGCGCCCTCGACCGTCTTCACGGACGCCGACAACCACTGGGGCACGGGCGCGGCCACCGACCGCGCGACGGCCGCCGTCGACGCCCAGTACGGCACGGACATGACCTGGGACTACTACCAGGACGTCCACGGCCGCAACGGCATCGCGGGCGACGGCAAGGGCTCCTACAACCGCGTCCACTACGGCAACGGCTACAACAACGCCTTCTGGGACGACAGTTGCTTCTGCATGACGTACGGCGACGGTGACGGCACGCAGCTCGGCCCGCTGGTGTCGCTGGACGTGGCCGGCCACGAGATGACCCACGGCGTGACCTCCGCGACGGCGAACCTGGCCTACTCCGGCGAGTCCGGCGGCCTGAACGAGGCGACCTCCGACATCCTCGGCACGCTCGTGGAGTTCCACGCCGGCAACGCCTCCGACCCCGGCGACTACCTGATCGGCGAGAAGATCGTGCGCTCCGGCTTCGGCCGGGACGCCCTGCGCTACATGGACCGGCCGTCCAGGGACGGCAGCTCCGCCGACTACTGGAGCAGCACGGTGGCCGACCTCGACGTGCACTACTCCTCGGGCGTCGCCAACCACTTCGCGTTCCTGCTGGCGGAGGGCAGCGGCACCAGCACCGTCAACGGCGTCGGCTACGACTCGCCGTCCTTCGACGGCTCCACGGTGACGGGCATCGGCCGGGACAAGCTCGGCAGCATCTGGTACCGGGCGCTGACGGTGTACATGACGTCCTCGACGGACTACGCGGGCGCCCGCACCGCCACCCTCGCCGCGGCCCGTGACCTCTACGGCGCCGGCAGCACCGAACAGGAGGCGGTGGCGGCGGCCTGGAGCGCGGTCAACGTCACCTGACCGCCTCCGCGGACGACACGCCAAGGCCGGTGCCCCGGACGGGGTGCCGGCCTTCGCCGTGCGGCGTCCGAGGCCCGCGAGGTCTGCGGGGCCCGTGAGGTCAGGTCTGCGGGGCCCGTGAGGTGTGCGGGGCCCGTGAGGTGTGCGGGGCTCGTGAATCCCGACCCAATTGTTGCGCAAATTGTTGACGATATAGCCGACATGGATGACGCTACCAGCTCGACGCACCATCGCTCGCCCCGAGCGACGCACCCTACGAGAGGGGAACCCATGCGCTGGTCCTTCGGACGGTCACTCGTCCGTGGCAGAGCGAGAGCGGTCGCCGGCGCCTGCGCGGCCACGCTGCTCGCGGCAGTGCTGGTACCGGTCGGCGCCGCGGGGTCCGCCGCGGCCCCGCAGACCCGCCGCGTGTACACGGCGGACGGACTGGAGAAGCTGCCCGCGGTCAAGCCCGTACGGGCCTGCGCCGACGTGACCGGTCTCGACCTGGACGGGGTCACCGACGCGGCGGTCACGATCCGGTCCGCGAAGGTCGTGACCACCGGCGCGGCCGCCCCCTACTGCGAGGTGCAGGGCACCGTCGCCCCGGCGAACACCATCGTCCTGCGGCTGCCCGTCGAGGGCTGGACGCAGCGCTACGTCCAGACCGGCTGCGGCGGCCTGTGCGGCACCGCCTCCATCAACTACGGCCAGGCCTCCACCTGCCCCGTCGTCCAGGACGGCACGGTCGCCAGCGCCACCACCGACATGGGCCACCAGGGCCAGAACGACGGCTCCTGGGCCCTGGACCCGCAGGCGCAGATCGACTTCGCCTACCGGGGCGTCCACGTCACCGCCCAGGTCGCCAAGGCGGTCATCAAGCGGTTCTACGGCCAACGGCCCGCCTACTCGTACTTCACCGGCTGCTCGGACGGCGGCCGTGAGGCGCTGATGGAGGCGCAGCGCTACCCGGACGACTTCGACGGCATCGCCGCCGGAGCGCCCGCGAACAACATGGTCGTCCAGAACACCTTCCACCACGCCTGGAACGTGCTCACCAACAAGGACGAGAACGGCGACTACATCCTGCTCGCCGACAAGCTGCCCCTGATCCACCAGGCGGTGCTCGACGCCTGTGACGCGCTGGACGGCCTGACGGACGGGCTCCTCGACGACCCGCGCCGCTGCGACTTCGACCCGCGGACCCTGGTGTGCGCGTCGGGTCAGGACACCTCCACGTGTCTGACCGCGGCGCAGGCCGGCGTGGTCCAGCGGCTGCACGACGGCGCCACGGACGCGCAGGGCAACCGCCTGGAGATCGCCATCTCGCACGAGTGGGGCTCCGAGCTGGAGTGGACGCTGTTCGTCCCCACCGCCCAGGGCCAGACCGTGTCCAGCGAGAACTTCGTGACGTCCTTCGCCCGCTACCTCGCCTACACCAACGCCGCGAACCCCGACTTCCAGCTCTCCGACCTGGATTTCACGGCCGAGTCGTTCTGGAACACCGTCCAGTCCTCCTCCTACCTCTCCGCGACGGACCCCGACCTCAGCGCCTTCCGCGAGAGCGGCGGCAAGCTGCTGCTGTGGCACGGCTGGAACGACCAGCACATCTCGCCGCAGGGCACGCTGGCCTACTACGACGCGATGCGCGAGACGATGGGCGCGAGCACGGTCGACCGGTTCGCCGAGCTGTACATGTTCCCCGGAGTGGCGCACTGCGGCGGCGGTGACGGCCCCAACACCTTCGACGTCCTCACGCCGGTCATGGCCTGGGCGGAGAGCGCCACCCGGCCCGGGAAGATCGTCGCGTCCAACGTCTCCGACGGAACCGTGACGCGCACCCGCCCGGTGTACCCCTACCCCCAGGTCGCGCGCTACGACGGCACGGGAAGCGTCGACGACGCCGCCAACTTCGTCGCGTACACGCCGTCGACCCGCGGCGACGCCGCGACCGCGGCCGACGACTACGACTGGCTCGGCGCCCGCCTCTACTCCCACGGCTACCAGACCTGGTGCCGGGTGGTCGACGGCAAGCTGGAGTGCCGCCCGAGCCGGACCTGGCTGACGGCACGGGCGAGCGGCGCGTAGCTGCTCCGCCGAGGAGAAGAACGGACCAGGGCCGGTGTCCCCCCGTGGGACACCGGCCCTGGTCCGTGGTCCTTCCGGCCCCCTGCCGTGGTCCCGGCTGCGGCTGAGGCTACGGCTACGGCTACGGCTGTGGCTGTGGCTGTGGCCCCACGGCCTCCACCCGCACCGCGCACACCTTGAACTCCGGCATGCGTGACGTCGGGTCCAGGGCAGGGTTGGTCAGGGTGTTGGCGCGGCCCTCGCCCGGCCAGTGGAAGGGCATGAAGACGGTGTCGGGGCGGATGCCGGTGGTGATGCGGGCCGGTGCCACCGCGCGGCCCCGCCGCGAGACCACCGCCACCGGATCGCCCTCGGCCGCACCCAGCCGGTCGGCGAGCCGGGGGTGCAGTTCCACGAACGGGCCGGGCGCGGCGGCGTTCAGCTCGTCCACGCGCCGGGTCTGGGCCCCGGACTGGTACTGGGCGACGACCCGGCCGGTGGTGAGCAGGACGGGGTACTCGTCGTCGGGCTCCTCGGCGGCGGGCCGGTGCGAGACGGGCACGAAGCGGGCCCGGCCGTCCGGGGTGGCGAACCGGTCGAGGAAGAGGCGGGGCGTGCCGGGGTGGACGGCCGCCCGGGGGCCGGAGTCCCGTGCGGAGTCGTCGGCGTCCCGTGCGGAGTCGTCGGCGTCCCGTGCGGGATCGTCGGGTTCCGCGTCGAGCGAGGCGTCCTCGCAGTCGTCCGTGCCGCCGCCCGCCGGGCAGGGCCAGAACACCCCGTTCTCCTCGGCCAGCCGCCGGTAGGTGATCCCGGAGTAGTCGGCGGGCGCGCCCGCGGTGGCCCGGCGCAGTTCCTCGAAGACCTCCTCGGGGTCGGTCGGGAACCCCTTCTCCACGCCCAGCCGGGCGGCCAGCCCGTGCAGGACCTCCAGGTCGCTGCGCACGCCCTCGGGCGGGGTGACGGCCTGCCGCCGCAGCAGCACCCGCCCCTCCAGGCTGGTCGTGGTCCCGGTCTCCTCCGCCCACTGGGTCACCGGCAGGACCACGTCCGCGAGTGCCGCCGTCTCCGACAGCACGACGTCGCAGACCGCGAGGAACTCCAGCGACCTCAGCCGCTCCTCGACGTGCGCGGCGCGCGGCGCGGACACCACCGGGTTGGACCCCATCAGCAGCAGCGACCGCACCTCCGTGCCCAGCGCGTCCAGCAGCTCGTAGGCGCTGCGCCCGGGGCCGGGCAGCGAGGCCGGGTCCACGCCCCACACCCCGGCCACGTGCCGCCGCGCCGCCGGGTCGTCCAGCTTGCGGTAGCCGGGCAGCTGGTCGGCCTTCTGGCCGTGCTCGCGTCCGCCCTGCCCGTTGCCCTGGCCGGTCAGGCAGCCGTAGCCGGACAGCGGGCGTCCGGCCCGCCCGGTGGCCAGGCACAGGTTGATCCAGGCGCCCACGGTGTCGGTGCCCTTGGACTGCTGCTCGGGCCCGCGGGCCGTCAGCACCATCGCGGCCTCGGGCTCGCAGAACAGCCGTACGGTCTCCCGGAGCTGGGGGACGGACACGCCCGTGATCCGCTCCACGTACTCCGGCCAGTGGGCCATCGCCGCGGCCCGCGCGTCCTCCCAGCCGGTCGTCCGCTCCCGTACGTACTCCTCGTCGACGCGGCCCTCGGCGACCACCAGGTGCAGCAGACCGAGGGCGAGGGCGAGGTCGGTGCCGGGGCGGGGCATCAGGTGCAGGTCGGCCTGCTCGGCGGTCCTGGTGCGGCGCGGGTCGACGACGATCAGGGTGCCGCCGTTCTCCCGCAGCTCGTTGAAGAAGCGCAGCGACGGAGGCATGGTCTCGGCGAGGTTCGAGCCGACGAGGATCACGCACCCCGTCCGCGGGACGTCCTCCAGCGGGAAGGGCAGCCCGCGGTCCAGGCCGAACGCCTTCGTGCCGGCGGCCGCGGCGGACGACATGCAGAAGCGCCCGTTGTAGTCGATCTGCGAGGTGCCCAGCGCGACCCGGGCGAACTTGCCGAGCGTGTACGCCTTCTCGTTGGTCAGCCCGCCCCCGCCGAACACCCCGAGCGCGTCCGGCCCGTGGGCGGCGCGCACCCGGGACAGTTCGCCGGCGATCCGGTCGAGCGCCTCGTCCCAGGAGGCGGGCCGCAGCGTGCCGCCGGAGCGCACCAACGGGGAGGTCAGGCGGACGCTCGGGGACAGCACCTCCGGCGCCGTACGGCCCTTGCCGCACAGCGCTCCCCGGTTCACGGGGAAGTCGGTGCGCTCGACCACCTCGACGCCCCCCTGTGGCAGGGGCGACAGATTCATCCCGCACTGCAGGGCGCAGTACGGGCAGTGGGTGGGCGTCGAGGTGGTCTGCATGCGTTTCAGCGTGCTTCGGCCGTGTTACGCGTCGTGCGGCGTCCTGTTACGGCGGTGTGCTGGTGACCTCCCCGGGGGCGCCGGCCCGGCGTGAGGCGCGGGCGCCCCCGGGGACGGGGCGGGAGGGGACCGCCCCGCCGGACCGCCCCGACCAGGAAGCCGGGACGGCACGAGCCGGGCCGGGGAGCCGGGAGGGGACGGCGCGGGGAACCGGCCGGGAGGGCGCCGGGCCGGGAGCTCCGGCCCGCGGAGCCGGACCGGGACTGCAGAGGGCGGGAGAGCCCCGGAGCGGGAGTGCAGAGGGCGGGAGGGCCGGAGCGGGAGCGCAGAGGGCGGGAGGGCCGGGCCGGGGAGTCGGGGCGTGGCGGGCCGGGGAGGAAGCGGCCGCCACCACCCCCTCCCCGGCCCGGTCGGCCGGGTGGCGCGCCCCGGCCGGTCGGGTGGCGTCACCCGGCCAGCCGGGTGACGCGCCGGTCAGGCGGTCAGCACTCGTAGGCGTAGTACGGCTCGTCCCCCGGGTCCAGACCGATGGTCTCGGTCGCGCCGGGGCCGATCTGGATACAGGACGGGTCCCACCCGTCGACCTCGACGCTCGCGGTGATCACGTGGCCGCAGGCGTTGCGGATGTGCGCCCACCACTGGCCGTAGCTGCCGAGCTTGGCGCAGCCCGGCTCCCTGGCCTGTGCGGAGAGGTGGTCCACGGTGGTGGCCGAGGCGGTCCCCATGGCCGCCGGCACGGCGAACAGCGCCGCCGCGACGGCCGTGACGAACGCCGAGCGAAGTCCTGTCATCAGGTGTCCTTTCCCCCAAGGGCGGCGACGGCCGGACCCGCCGCCGCACACCGAGGACACTAAAAGTGATCGGACGGTCACAGAAAGTGCGGACGGGTCTTTTCATTCCCCCGGGTGAAATGCGCCCGTCAAACCTGTCCCGTCGAGAATGTCCGTATCCGTCCGCGCGTTCATTCGGCCGTGGCCAACGCCCGCGCCACCCCCGGCTCCCGGGGGCCGAGGAACCGCGGATCGGGCTCGAACACCACGTCCAGCGCGGCCTTCCCGGCCGCGAGGATCTCCCGGGCTCCCCCGTAGTACCAGGTGACGTCGTGCGCGGCGGCCACGCCGACCCCGTACGACTCGACCCCCGCCGCCCGGCACAGGGCGACGGCCCGGCGGATGTGGAAGTCCTGGCTGATGAGGACCGCGCGGTCCACCCCGAAGATCTTCCGGGCCCGCACACAGGAGTCCCAGGTGTCGAAGCCCGCGTAGTCGCTCACGATGCGCGCGTCCGGCACCCCGTGCTCCGTCAGGTAGGTCCGCATCGCGTCCGGTTCGTCGTAGTCCTCGCGGCTGTTGTCGCCGGTGACGAGCACGACCTCGATCCGCCCCGCGCGGAACAGCTCGGCCGCCGCGTCCAGCCGGTGCGCGAGATACGGCGACGGCTCCCCGTCCCACAGGCCGGCACCGAAGACGACGGCGACCTCGGTGCGCGGCGCGTCGGCCGTGGTGCCCAGCCGGTCCGCCGTGGAGACGTACAGCCAGGTGGCCGGCAGCAGCCCCAGCACGCACGCTCCCATCACGCCCTGCACCAGTCGCCGCCATCCCGTACGGGTGCGCGGCAGCCGCGGTCGGCGTATCTCCATGCGGTGCTCCCCTGCTGCCCGGGCCGGTCCGTTCGCCCCGGCCGCCTCCGACCGGGGAAGACGCACCCGGCGCCCCTCGGGTTCTGCGCGCGGCGCGTCACCCGGGTCACACCCGTGCCGCCCCCCCGCCCCTCGCACCGGCACCTCACATCCACCCCGCCCCCGCGGTGAACCCCCGGAAAATAGTCGTGACGGTCGCGCAACGGGGGTGCAACCTCCCGCCGTGAGGATGGCTCCATGACGGCGTCGCCCACCCTGTACGACGAGTCCGCCCCCCGCCCCGGCAGCCCGCTGACCGGTGGCGCCCACCTCGACAGTACGGCGCACATCATGAACCGGATCAGTGACCAGCTCACCAGCCAGCTCGTCTCCCTCGACGGCCGCCGGCGCCCCGGGGCGCCCGCGCTGGTCGTCGTCGCCCACGGCAGCCGCGACCCGCGCGCCCTGAGCACCGTCCGCACCCTGCTCGACCGCGTCCGCGCACTGCGCCCGGGGCTGCCCGTGCACCTCGGCCACATCGAGCTGAACACCCCCCTGCTCACCGACACGCTCGCCGGCCTGGAGGCCCGCGGCACCCAGGACGCCGTCCTGGTCCCCCTCCTTCTGGCCCGCGGCTACCACGTCAGGCGCGACATTCCCGAGATGGCCGCGAACGCCCCGGTGCGCACCCGGGTGGCGGATCCGCTCGGCCCGCACCCTCTCCTGGTGGACGCCCTGCACACACGCCTGATCGAGGCGGGCTGGAACCCGTCGATGACCTCGGCCGAACGCCGCAGGAGCGCGGTGGTCCTGGCCGCGGCGGGCTCCCGAGACCCCGACTCGGCGGTCGACACCCGCCGCACGGCCAACCTTCTGGCGGCGCGTCTCGGTGTCCCGGTGCTCCCGGCATACGCCTCCACGGCGGCCCCGACGGTTCCGACGGCGATCCGTGCCCTGGTGGCGAGGGGCAGGGACGAAGTGGCGGTGGCTTCCTGTTTCACGGCCCCCGGCCGCTTCGCGACGGAGTGCGCGCAGGCAGCCCCGTGGATCGCCTCGGCTCCTCTGGGCACCCACCCGGCGATGGCCGCCCTGGTGCTCCACCGCTACGACCGTGCGCTCGCCGCGCGAGCAGTCCCGGAACTGGCGAAGGTGTCCGCATAGAACCGTCCAGTCGCGGGAAAACTCCCGTAACTCCTGTACGGACGAGTGCCGCGGGAGTGACGACGGGGGGCACCGTTCCATGGGTTCGTTCACCACCGACGACATACTGATCGTCGTCTGCGTCATCGGAGTCGTCGCACTGGGGCTGATCGTGCTGGGCCTGCGGCGCGGGTCGCTGAAACGCGCCAGCCTGCGGGGCATGGGCGCAAAGGCCGAATTCGAAGGCCACCGGGAGGCCGAACCGCTGCGCGGCCAGACGGTCCAGGCGGACGACCTCAAGGTCACGAAGTCCTCCCTGCGGATGGTGCGGTCGGCGAGGGCGATCTTCAAGAGAACCCGCTTCAAGAAGAGCGTCTTCGAGATCCTGCCGGACGACGGCTCTCCGCTGCGCCGCCCCACGGATCCGCCTCCGCCGCAGGCCGGTGCGGACGGCAGGTAGTGCCCGAGGGATCCGGGCGGACACGGGGGCGGAGAACGGGTGCCTGAGCCAGCAGGACGACACCGGCACATCGATCGTGCCGAACAGCTTCGAAGCGCCGCCCGCGTCACGGGACGCGACGACGGCGCGAACGGGGAACGGCAGGCGATGTTCATCGAAGGGCCGAAGGACATCGGCAAGACGTCCCTGCTCTTCGAGATCTACCAGCGGCACCGGGCGGACGGCGCGTACTACGTCGACCTGGAGTACACCCCGCAGGAGGGGGAGGTCCTGGAGGCACTGGCAGCGCAGGCCCGCCGGCAGGGCGTCGAATCGCCGAGTTACCGGACCACGCGGGACCGGATCGTGGAACAGTCCAGGATCACTCATGCCAGCCTCCACAACGTACGGGCACGCAACTCGACCATCCAGTTGCTGTCCGCGAGCAAGGACCGGGTCCTGGAGACCGCCTCCATGAGCGACGCCCTGCTGGAGAACCTGGTCGCCGGCGCCCGCCGGCCGGTGATCTGTCTCGACGGCTTCGAGGCGTGCGCCAAGCCGATGCGGAACTGGCTCGGCCGGGCTCTGCTGCCCAACCTGCTGTCGCGGCGGGAGGTCAGCGTGTTCGTGGCCGGACAGCACCTTCCGTGGCTGCCGCGGGTGTACAGCGAGTCCGTCCACACCCTGGTGCTGCCGCCGTTCGACGTGTCCGCCGTACAGGAGTGGATCGAGGAACTCGGGCTGGCAGACCTCCGCGACAAGGCCGTGGCGATCCACGAGCGGCACGGCGGAGTGCCGGGACTGCTCGCCGAGTTCTTCGATCAGCACGTCGAGAAGCGCGGGCCCGCCCGTGACCACCAGGACAGCAGGGACGGTTGACGCCATGACGCAGGAACCCGTCGCCCAGGAGGCACTGGCCCGCTTCGACCGTCTGCCCCAGGACGAGGCGCGCCTGATCGAGGCCCTGGTCGTGCACCGCTGGTTCGATGCGGATGTCGTGGCGCACACCGCGGCCGACCTGGGCGTCGGCGTGGCGCCGGAGCGGGTGGCCGACTCCCCGTTCGTCGTGCGCGACCCGGTGCTGTACGGCATGCCCGGTGCCGAACTGCGCTACCGCGTCCGGCCCGTCCTGGCGACGGCGTTGCACGCCCGCATGAGGAACGAGCGCACGCCGGAGTACCGCCGGGCCCACCGGATCGCGGCGGCCTACTACCACCAGGCACTGGACCCCCTGTGCACCGAGCGGCTCACCTGGTACGTCCACGAGGTGCGGCATCTTGCGGTCTGCCGTCCCGAGCAGGCGTCCGAGCGGCTCGCGGCGTTCGCGCACGACGCCCTGATCGCCGGGTACGCCGAGGCCGCGGGTCGGGCCGCCGGCGTGCTGGCCGCCGAATCCACGGTGCCCGAGGACACGTCGCTGGCCGGGATCGTCCAGGCCGTCGCGGAGATCCTGAGCGGGCCCTCGCAGGTCGAGCGTGCCACGGTTCTGGCACTGGCCGACCTCCTCGCCCGCTACGGGACGCACTCCGATCCGGCGGCCGACCGTCTCGTGCGGCTCGCCCGTGACCTCGTCGTCTACTACACGGAGCCACCGGCTCCGGTCACCCCGCTGACCGCGCAGGTGGTCCCCGACGCCACGGCCACGGTCGATCCGCGCGGTATGCCGGTGCTGGGCGGGGACCTGCGGCTGCTGGAGGACCTCGCCCAGCCGTCCAGAAGCATCAAGGTCCGCACCCAGCGGGTGGAGGTGTCGTCCAGCACCCTCGCCCGCCACCAGGTCGTGGCCAAGCTGGCCAGCGGGGACCGGGCCGGGCGGACGATGATCCTCGCGGACCTGTTGCCGGCCGACCACGGTGACCGCCTCGACGCTCTGCGGCTGAGCGAACGCGGAACCGGACGGGTGAACGTGCTCGGTGTGCACGAGACGGTCCGCGCGCTCGCCCACGGAGTCGGCCGCCTGGTGGGCACGGGGGAGGGCCCCGCAGGAACCTCCTCGCGCGCCGAGTTGTCCCGGCGGCTGGGCATCCTGGGGTGGCGAAGCGGCACCGATGAGCTCAACGACCTGCTGCTGCGGACCCGGCAGTCCGACGACGTCGAGGACTTCCTGCAGCAGCGCATCGCGGGGGTGATGCGCTACACGCCCGTGGTGGCCCTGCTCGACGTCTATCCGGGACTGTCCTCCGAGGTGACCTACGACTACCAGGAGAGCTGCACCACGCGGCGGGTCAGCTGGGGACGGGTGGCGGTCTCGCTGACCCTCGTGCTGCCCATGGAGGTACGCAACCGGCTGGAGTTCGTCACGCCGTCCGGTCTCGTGGCCGCCGGCCTGCGGCAACGGTCGGGTCCCGCCATCGAACCGCTGAACCCCGAGGAGTCCGCCCCCGCGGTGCAGCAGTTCGCGGTTCCCGGCCGCCGGCCGCCGGAACGGGGCGAGGACGAGGCGATGGCCCGCATCGAGGTCGACCTGGGTTACCGGCTGACGGACCGGGAGTTCCGGGACGTGCTCGTGACCGCCGCCCTCGGCATGGCGGCATCCGCGTTCGCCCTGCTCCTGACCACGGCCAGCACCACTCTGGTGTCCGTGATCGGTACCATCCTCGCCTCGCTCGGAGTCCTGGTGGACGTCACCCGGGACCGCGCCCCCCACGACGACCACGAGCCGCTCCACGTCTACGCGGGCAGAAGACTCCGCTGGGCCCGGCAGGGCAACGCCGCCCTCGCGATCACCGCTGTGGCCGCGCCCAACGCCCAGAACCTCGCCACGAGCGTGGTCGCCTCCGGGGTGGCGTTCCTGTTCTGCCTGGCCACCTTCCTCGCCGGGACGGCCGTCAGGAGAGCCGCCCGACGGCCGCTGCCCCCGCCGAGACGCGCCGCCCTGTCGGCCTGACTCTGCGGGGACCGCACCGGCGGACACGCAGGATCCGGCACCTCCGCGGGCACCCGGGCGTCACTCCTCCCGCTTACTGTCGGGACATGGAAGGCACCGGTACGACAGAAACCGCACCCCCCACCCCCTACGACCCCGCGTCGGTGGCCCGCTGGGTCCCCGAGCACGACAAGCGTCCGGGCCGCACCGCCTTCCAGCGGGACCGGGCACGCGTACTGCACTCCTCGGCGCTGCGCCGGCTCGCCGGGAAGACCCAGGTCGTCACCCCGGGCTCCGGTGGCCGGACCGGGGACGCCACCCCGCGCACCCGTCTGACCCACTCCCTGGAGTGCGCCCAGGTCGGCCGGGAGCTGGGCGCGGCCCTCGGCTGCGATCCCGACCTCGTCGAGGCGGCCTGTCTCTCCCACGACCTCGGCCATCCCCCCTTCGGCCACAACGGCGAGCAGGTGCTGAACGACCTCGCCCACGACTGCGGCGGCTTCGAGGGCAACGCGCAGTCCCTCCGGCTCCTCACCCGCCTCGAACCGAAACGGTTCATCACCGCGCCCGCGGACCCCGACGACGTCGTCAGCGTCGGCCTCAACCTCACCCGGGCCACGCTCGACGCCGCCGTCAAGTACCCCTGGCCCCGCGGTGCCCACCCCACCGACCCGCACTCCCCCAAGTTCGGCGTCTACGAGGACGACCGTCCCGTCTTCGACTGGGTCCGCGAGACCGCCCCCGGCACCCGCGCCTGCTTCGAGGCCCAGGTCATGGACTGGGCCGACGACGTGGCCTACTCGGTGCACGACGTGGAGGACGGCCTGCACGGCGGCCACATCGACCCCGCCGGCCTGCACGCCGAGCCGGAGCGCCGGGACGTCTTCCGCGTCGCCGCCAGCCGGTACGCGCCCGCCGGCACCGACCCGGCCGAACTGGCCGCCGCCCTCGACCGCCTCCAGGACCAGCCGTGGTGGCCGCACGGCTACGACGGCACGGCCGTCGCCCAGGCCCGGCTGAAGGACGCCACCAGCCAGCTCATCGGCCGCTTCTGCCTCGCCGCCGAGACCGCCACCCGCGCGCGATGGGGGCCCCTCCCAGGCCGTTCGGGCACTGGGGGAGGGCCGGGCCGTCTCACCCGCTACCGCGCCGAGCTCGTCGTACCGCGCGAGACCCGCCTGGAGTGCGCGGTCCTCAAGGCCCTCGCGGACCGGTACGTCATGCAGCGGGCCGAGCAGGCCCGGCTCCGCGCCGACCAGCGGATCGTCATCACGGAACTGGCCGACGCGCTCACCGCCCGCGCCCCCGACGGCCTCGACCCCCAGTTCCGCGCGCTGTTCGACCGGGCGCCCGACGACCGGGCCCGCCAGCGGGTCCTCGTCGACCAGATCGCCTCCCTCACCGACGCCTCGGCGCGCTCCCTGCACGCGAGACTGACGGGGCGCGTGTGACACGTAAGTGACCGTCCATGGCCTGATCGGGTCACGTCCTCTTCCCACCTCACGGTGCGTGCGGGACGCTCGGGTGGCGGCATGCTCAGCGTTCACTGGGGGGACACCCCCCGGACCCCCGTAGGAGGCATCACGTGGTCGACGCGGACCAGACATTCGTCATCGTCGGAGGAGGCCTGGCCGGAGCCAAGGCGGCGGAGACGCTGCGGGCCGAGGGCTTCACCGGCCGCGTGATACTGATCTGCGACGAACGCGACCACCCCTACGAGCGCCCACCGCTCTCCAAGGGCTACCTCCTCGGCAAGGAGTCCCGGGAGAGCCTCTTCGTGCACGAGCCCGCCTGGTACGCGCGCAACGACGTCGAGCTGCACCTCGGCCAGAGCGTCGACGCGATCGACCGCACGGCGAAGACGGTCCGCTACGGCGACGACGGCACCCTCGTCCACTACGACAAGCTGCTGCTGGCCACCGGCGCCGAGCCCCGCCGCCTGGACGTCCCGGGCACCGGCCTGGCCGGCGTCCACCACCTGCGCCGGCTCGCGCACGCCGACCGCCTCAAGGGCGTCCTGGCCGCCCTGGGCCGCGACAACGGCCACCTCGTCATCGCCGGCGCCGGCTGGATCGGCCTGGAGATCGCGGCGGCGGCCCGCGAGTACGGCGCCGAGGTCACCGTCGTCGAACCGGAGCCGACCCCGCTGCACGGCGTGCTCGGCCCCGAGCTCGGCGCCGTCTTCGCCGAGCTGCACCGCGAGCACGGCGTCCGGTTCCACTTCGGCGTCCGCCTGACGGAGATCGTCGGCCAGGACGGCATGGTCCTCGCGGCCCGCACCGACGACGGCGAGGAGCACCCCGCGCACGGCGTCCTCGCCGCGATCGGCGCCGCCCCGCGGACCGCCCTCGCGGAGGCGGCGGGGCTGGAGCTGGCCGACCGCGCCCACGGCGGGGGCGTCGCCGTGGACGAGCGGCTGCGCACCTCCGACCCCGACATCCACGCCGCCGGCGACGTCGCGTCCTTCCCGCACGGCCTGTTCGGCACCACCCTGCGCGTCGAGCACTGGGCCAACGCCCTCAACGGCGGCCCGGCCGCCGCCCGCGCCATGCTCGGCCGGGACCTCACCTACGACCGGGTGCCCTACTTCTTCACCGACCAGTACGACCTCGGCATGGAGTACAGCGGCTGGGCGCCGCCGGGGTCGTACGACGAGGTCGTGATCCGCGGGGACGCGGGCAAGCGGGAGTTCATCGCGTTCTGGCTGAAGGAGGGGCGGGTCCTGGCCGGGATGAACGTGAACGTGTGGGACGTCACAGAACCGATCCAGGCGCTGATCCGCGCGGGCGTTCCCGTCGACACCGAGGCCCTGGCCGACCCCCATGTGCCGTTGGACGGCCTGGGTGCCTGACCGTGCCGCGGCCGGCCCCGGGGATGTCGGTCCGCCCCCGTAGAATTCACGCGTGGCAGGACGGATCAACGACGAGGACGTGAAGGCGGTTCGGGACGCGGTCCCGATCGACGCCGTGGTGTCCGAGTACCTCCAGCTGCGGAACGCGGGCGGCGGCAACCTCAAGGGCCTGTGCCCCTTCCACGACGAGAAGTCGCCGTCCTTCCAGGTCAGCCCCAGCAAGGGACTCTTCCACTGCTTCGGCTGCCAGGAGGGCGGCGACACCATCACGTTCGTGATGAAGGTCGACCACCTCACCTTCTCCGAGGCCGTCGAGCGGCTCGCCGCCCAGGCCGGCATCACCCTGCGCTACGAGGAGGGCGGCTACAACCCCTCCCACCAGCGCGGCGAACGCATCCGCCTGGTCGAGGCCCACAAGATCGCCGCCGAGTGGTACGCGGAACAGCTCGCCACCAGCCCCGAGGCCGACACCGGACGCGTCTTCCTCGCCGACCGCGGCTTCGACCAGGCCGCCGCCGTCCACTTCGGCGTCGGCTACAGCCCCCAGGGCTGGGACCACCTCACCCGCTACCTGCGCGGCAAGGGCTTCACCGACAAGGAACTGCTCCTGTCCGGCCTCGCCCAGGAGGGCCGGCGCGGCCCCATCGACCGCTTCCGCGGCCGGCTGATGTGGCCGATCCGGGACATCGGCGGCGACGTCGTCGGCTTCGGCGCCCGCAAGCTGTACGAGGCCGACACCGGCCCCAAGTACCTCAACACCCCCGACACGGCGATCTACAAGAAGTCGCAGGTCCTCTACGGCATCGACCTCGCGAAGAAGGAGATCGCCAAGGCGTCCCGCGCGGTCGTCGTCGAGGGCTACACCGACGTCATGGCCTGTCACCTCGCCGGCGTCACCACCGCCATCGCCACCTGCGGCACGGCCTTCGGCGGCGACCACATCAAGATCCTGCGCCGGCTGCTGATGGACAACGGCAGCGCGCGGGTCATCTTCACCTTCGACGGCGACGCGGCCGGCCAGAAGGCGGCCCTGCGCGCCTTCGAGGACGACCAGAAGTTCGCCGCCGAGACGTACATCGCCGTCGCGCCCGACGGCATGGACCCCTGCGACCTGCGCCTGGCCAAGGGCGACGACGCGGTCGCCGACCTGGTCCAGCCCCGCACCCCGCTGTTCGAGTTCGCGCTGCGCCAGATCGTCTCCCGCTACGACCTCGACACCCCCGCCGGCCGTGCCGCCGCGCTCGACGAGGCCGCACCCGTCGTCGCCCGCATCAAGAACAGCGGCGCCCAGCACGAGGTCGCCGTGCAGCTCGCCGGCATGCTCGGCATCCTCGACACGCAGTTCGTCGTCAAGCGGGTCGCCCAGCTGGCCCGCTGGGCCCGCGAGCGCGGCGGCAAGGCCCCGGAGCCCGCCCGCGGCGGCCGGGCCCAGGCGTACGAGGCCGCCCCCCGGCCCGCCGCCGGCGGCCCCGCCCTCACCCTGCGCAACCCCGTCTACGCCACCGAACGCGAACTGCTCAAGCTCGCCCTCCAGCGCCCCGAGCTGGTCTCCCCGGCCTTCGACGCGTACGGCGTGGACGAGTTCACCGCCGCCCCCTACGCCGCCGTACGCCAGGCGATCCTCGACGCGGGCGGCGCCGAGTACGGCGTGACGGACGGGCAGGAGTACCTGGTCAGGGTCCGCGACACCGCCCCCGACGACACCGTCCGCGCCATGGTCACCGAGCTGGCCGTGGAGCCGATCATGCGGCGCGCCGTCGACGACGTCTACGCGGGCACGGTGCTGGTCCAGGTCCGCCGCCGCGCCGTCGAACGCCGGGTCCGCGACGTCCAGTCCCAGCTCGCCCGCCTCGCCGCGGGCGGCGACCCGGCCCACCTGGCCGCCGTGCAGAACGAGCTGTGGGTCCTCCAGCAGTACGACCAGGCGCTGCGCGCCCACGGAGCGGCCGCCCTCTAGGCCCGGACCGGACCCTGGACCCGGCCCGGACCCCCGGTGACCGGCACCGTCACCGTCCGGTCACGGACCGCAGGCAAAAAGTCACCGCACGCCCCTCGTGGCGGCGATGTGTCGTACCCCACACTGGGTTCCGGTGCCTGAGTCCTCGGAGCGCGGCCGATCCGTCAGCGGGTCCCACACCCCCGCGGTTCCACCCATCGCGTACGGGACGGACAGCGGCGAGGCCGCCCACTCCGCCCTCGAAGCAGCGCTGCCGCACCTTTCGGCAGCGGACATCCTGGAGGTCGCCCCCGTGCAGACCCGGACCCTCACCCACACCGACACGCGTACCCGCGGCCCGGAACCGGACACCGAGACCGACGTCCTGGTCGCGGTCCCGCCGCAGCACCGTGCCGTGCACCACCCGGAGACGGCGCCGGACGCCGGAACGGAGGCCGGCGCGGTGCCCGAGTCCGACACGGAGCCGGAGGAGCCGCCCGCCGAGGCGCTGCGTGAGGCCCCCGAGCCCGACAGGGCGTCCGTCCCCAGGACGGACGGGACGGCCGGACCGTCCTCGGACCTGTTCCGCCAGTACCTGCGGGAGATCGGCCGGATTCCGCTGCTCACCGCCGCCGAGGAGGTCGAACTCGCCTGCCGCGTCGAGGCCGGCCTGTTCGCCGAGGAGAAGCTGGGCACCACCCCCGACCTGGACAGCGAGCTCGCCCTCGACCTCGACCGGCTGGTCGTCATGGGCCGCATGGCCAAGCGCCGCCTCATCGAGGCCAACCTGCGCCTGGTGGTGTCGGTGGCGAAACGGTACGTCGGCCGCGGCCTGACCATGCTCGACCTGGTCCAGGAGGGCAACCTGGGCCTGATCCGGGCGGTCGAGAAGTTCGACTACGCCCGCGGCTACAAGTTCTCCACGTACGCCACCTGGTGGATCCGTCAGGCCATGTCCCGGGCGCTGGCCGACCAGGCCCGCACCATCCGCGTCCCGGTCCACGTGGTCGAGCTGATCAACCGGGTCGTCCGCGTCCAGCGCCGCATGCTCCAGGAACGCGGCTACGAGCCGACCGCCGCCGAGGTCGCCGCCCACCTGGACCTGCCGCCGGAGCGCGTCGGCGAGGTCCTCCGCCTCGCCCAGGAACCGGTCTCCCTGCACGCCCCGGTCGGCGAGGAGGACGACGTGGCCCTCGGCGACCTCATCGAGGACGGCGACGCGGCGAGCCCCGTCGAGTCGGCGGCGTTCCTGCTGCTCAGGGAGCACCTGGAGGCCGTCCTGTCGACGCTCGGGGAACGCGAGCGCAAGGTCGTCCAGCTCCGCTACGGCCTGGCCGACGGCCGCCCGCGCACCCTGGAGGAGATCGGCCGCATCTTCGGTGTGACGAGGGAGCGGATACGGCAGATCGAGTCCAAGACCCTCAGCAGGCTCAGGGACCACGCCTTCGCGGACCAGCTGAGGGGCTACCTGGATTAGGGATCAGGGCGGCCGCGGGCCGGTGGGGGCTGGTCGCGCAGTTCCCCGCGCCCCTGAGCGGGACCGGTCGTCGCCGGCCGCAAGCCGCCCCGGGCGCGGGAGGGCGGGAGGGTGGGCGCGCGGCGGCGCCCACGTGTCGCCGGCAGGCGCGCCCACCCCTTCCCGGTCCCGCGCCGGGCGGCCCGTCAGTCGACCTCGGCCACCGCCTCCGCGAACTGCGCCGTGTACAGCCGGGCGTAGGCCCCGTCCGCCGCCAGCAGGTCGGTGTGCGCCCCCTGCTCCACGATCGACCCGTTCTCCATGACGAGGATGGTGTCGGCGTCCCGGATCGTCGACAGCCGGTGCGCGATCACGAACGACGTCCGCCCGTGCGCCAGCTTCGCCATCGCCTTCTGGATCAGCACCTCGGTCCGTGTGTCGACGGAACTCGTCGCCTCGTCCAGGACCAGGATCACCGGGTCGGACAGGAACGCCCGCGCGATGGTGATCAGCTGCTTCTCACCGGCGCTGACCCCGCTGCCCTCGTCGTCGATCACGGTGTCGTAGCCGTCGGGCAGGGTGCGGACGAACCGGTCGGCGTGCGCCGCCCGTGCCGCCTCCTCGATCTCGCCCCGGCCGACCTCCCGCGACGCCCCGTAGGCGATGTTCTCCGCGATGGTGCCGCCGAACAGCCAGGTGTCCTGGAGCACCATGCCGATCCCGGCGCGCAGCTCGTCCCGGGACATCCGCGCGATGTCGACGCCGTCGAGGGTGATGCGCCCGCCGGACACGTCGTAGAACCGCATCAGCAGGTTGACCAGGGTGGTCTTGCCCGCCCCCGTGGGGCCGACGATCGCCACCGTGTGGCCGGGCTCCACCACCAGCGACAGGTCCTCGATCAGCGGCTTGTCGGGGTCGTAGCGGAACGAGACGTGCTCCAGCGCCACCCGCCCGCGCAGTTCCTCGGGCCGTACGCCCGCCACCGGGTCGGGCTGCTGCTCCTCCGCGTCCAGCAGCTCGAAGATCCGCTCGGCGGAGGCGACGCCCGACTGCACCAGGTTCGCCATCGACGCGACCTGCGTCAGCGGCATCGAGAACTGGCGCGAGTACTGGATGAACGCCTGCACGTCACCGATGGACAGCGAGCCGGACGCGACCCGCAGACCGCCGACGACGGCCACCAGCACGTAGTTGAGGTTCGACACGAACATCATCAGCGGCTGCATGATCCCGCTGTTGAACTGCGCCCTGAACCCGGCCTCGTACAGCGCGTCGTTCTGCTCGGCGAACTGCCGCGCCGACTCCTCCTGCCGGCCGAACACCTTCACCAGCGTGTGGCCGGTGTACATCTCCTCGATGTGTGCGTTCAGCTTGCCGGTGGAGCGCCACTGCTGCACGAAGTGCGGCTGCGACCGCTTGCCCACCTTCGCGGCGACGAGCGCCGACAGCGGCACGGTGACCAGCGCGACCAGCGCGAGGATCCACGACACCCAGAACATCATCGCCAGCACCCCGACGATGGTCAGAGCTGAGTTGACGAGCTGGCCCATCGACTGCTGGAGGGTCTGCCCGATGTTGTCGATGTCGTTGGTCGCCCGGGACAGCACCTCGCCGCGCTGCCGCTTGTCGAAGTACGACAGCGGCAGCCGCGACAGCTTCGTCTGCACGTCCTCCCGCATCCGGTACATCGTCCGGTTCACGGCCCGGTTGACCAGCCGGGTCGCCACCGCCATCAGCAGACCGGCGACGAGGAACACCCCGAGGGCGAACAGCAGCACATGGCCGACGGCCCCGAAGTCGATGCCCTGGCCCGGGGTGAAGTCCGTGCTCCTGAGCATGTCGGCGACCTGGCCCTCGCCGCGCTGCCGCATCGCGTCGAGGACCTGCTCCTTGCTTGCCCCCTCCGGCATCTGACGCCCGATGATGCCGGAGAAGACCAGGTCGGTGGCCTCGCCGAGGATCTTCGGCCCCACGACGTTCAGCCCGACGCTCACCACCACGCAGAGCAGCATCACGTAGAGGGTGAGCCGTTCCGGCTGGAACCGGGCGAGCAGCCGCCGCCCGGACACCTTGAAGTCCAGCGACTGGCTGTCGGGGCCGGTGCCGGCCATCATGCGCCCCATGGGCCCGGCCATCAGGCGGCCTCCGCTTCCGTCAGCTGGGAGAGCACGATCTCCCGGTAGGTCTCGTTGTCCGCCATCAGCTCGCGGTGCGTGCCGGTGCCGACGACCCGGCCCTCGTCGAGGACGACGATCCGGTCGGCGTCGCGGATGGTCGCCACCCGCTGGGCGACGATGACGACGGTCGCCTCGGCGGTCTCCCGCCCGAGTGCCGCGCGCAGGGCCGCGTCGGTGGCGTAGTCGAGCGCCGAGAAGGAGTCGTCGAAGAGGTAGATCTCCGGGCGCTGCACGAGGGTGCGGGCGATGGCGAGCCGCTGCCGCTGACCACCGGAGACGTTCGTCCCCCCTTGGGCGATGGGGGCGTCGAGCCCGCCGTCGAGCCCGCGCACGAACGCCTCGGCCTGCGCCACCTCCAGCGCGTGCCACAGCTCCTCGTCACTGGCGTCGGGATTGCCGTAGCGGAGGTTGGTGGCGACGGTCCCCGCGAACAGGTACGGCTTCTGCGGTACGAGTCCGACGGTCCGCGCCAGCACCTCCGGGTCGATGTCGGCCACCGGCACCCCGTCGACGAGGACCTCGCCGTCGGTGGCGTCGAACAGCCGCGGCACCAGCCCGAGCAGCGTGGACTTGCCGCTGCCGGTGGAGCCGATCACGGCGGTCGTCTCACCGGGGCGCGCGACCAGGTCGACGGCCTTCAGCACGGGCTCCTCGGCACCCGGGTAGCGGAAGCCCGCGTCCCGGATCTCCAGGTGACCGTGCCGGCGCAGCTCGCGCACCGGTGCCACCGGCGGCACCACGCTCGACCGGGTGTCCAGGACCTCCTGGAGGCGCTCGGCGCACACCTCCGCGCGCGGCACCATCATGAACATGAAGGTGGCCATCATCACGGACATGACGATCTGCATGAGGTAGGCGAGGAAGGCGGTCAGATCACCGATCTCCATGCCGCCGCTGTCGATGCGGTGGGCACCGAACCAGACCACGGCGATCGACGACACGTTCACCGTCGTCATGACCACCGGGAACATCAGCGCGAGCAGGTTGCCGGTCTTCAGCGCGATGTCGGTGAGGTCGGCGTTGGCCTTCCGGAAGCGCTGCTCCTCGTACTCGTCGCGGACGAACGCGCGGATCACTCGGTTGCCGGTGATCTGCTCGCGCAGCACCCGGTTGACCGTGTCGAGCCGGGTCTGCATGGACCGGAACAGCGGCCGCAGCCGCCGCACGATCAGCGTCACGCAGATGCCCAGCACGGGCACCACGGCGACCAGGACGCCGGAGAGCGGCACGTCCAGGCCGAGCGCCATGACGATGCCGCCCACACACATGATGGGCGCCGACACCATCAGGGTGAACGTCATCAGCGCCAGCATCTGGATCTGCTGGACGTCGTTGGTGGTCCGCGTGATCAGCGAGGGCGCGCCGAACTGGCTCACCTCGCGGGCGGAGAAGGACTGCACCCGGTCGAAGACGGCGGCCCGGAGGTCCCGGCCGAGCGCCGACGCCGTTCGCGCGCCGTAGTACACGGCGCCGATGTTGCACACGACCTGCGCCAGCGAGATGCCGATCATCAGGCCGCCGTAGGACAGGATGTATCCGGTGTCGCCGTTGACGACGCCGGTGTCGATGATGTCGGCGTTCAGCGTGGGCAGGTAGAGGGTGGCGCAGGTCTGCAGGAATTGCAGCAGGACCAGCAGGACGATGGGTTTTCGGTAGGGCCTGAGACAGGTCCGCAGAAGTCGTATGAGCACGCTACGTCTCTCGGAGTCGGCGGTGGGGGCGTTGGTTGCCCGTGGCCCCCATCGTGGAACACTCCACCCGCGTTACCTCAACCGAATTAAGCCGGGGCAGCGTGCTATGGCGTGTCTTCCGGACGACAGGGCCTACGCGCCGGGCGAGCGGAGCGCGCCCGGGTGCGTCTGCTCGCGCACCGACACGTACTGCTGCCGCACCGCCTGACCGACGGCCAGTTCCTCGCCCGGGTCCCGGACCTGTGCCGCCGGGCCCTGCCAGGCCGGCGGCGTCCGCGGATCGAGGGTGCCCTGCGACACGCCGAGCGCCCAGGCGGCCTGCCGCGCCGCCCCGATCGCCGCGTAGTCGGCGGGCTGCGGTACGACGACCTGCGCGCCGAACAGCGCGGGCGCCGCCGCCTGCATCGCAGGCAGTTCGGCCGCCGCGCCGAGCAGGAAGATCCGCCGGACCTCCACGCCCCGCCCGCGCAGCACGTCGAGCGCGTCCGCGAGCCCGCACAGCATGCCCTCGAAGGCGGCCCGCGCGAAGTGCTCCGGCTTCATCGACTCCCGTCGCAGCCCCGCCAGCGTGCCGGCCGTGTGCGGCAGGTTCGGTGTGCGCTCGCCCTCCAGGTAGGGCAGCAGCACCAGCCCGTGCGACCCGGGCGTCGACTTCATCGCCAGGTCGGACAGGGTCTCCAGATCCGGCACCCCGAGCAGCTCGGCGGCCCCCCGCAGGGTCCGCACGGCGTTCAGGGTGGTGACGACCGGCAGATGCATGCCCGTCGCGTCCGCCAGGGAGGTGATCATCCCGCTCTGGTCGACGAGCGCCTCGGGGTGCACGGCCATGACGGACCCGGAGGCCCCGAGGGAGACCACCGCGTCGCCCAGTCCGATGCCGAGCCCGAGCGCGGCCGCCATGGTCTCGCCGGTCCCGGCGGAGATCAGCAGGCCCTCCGGGGTGGTGCCGGCCGCGTCCGAGGGGCCGATCACCTCGGGCAGCATGACCTGGTGGCCGAGCGCCAGCTCGACCAGATCGGGCCGGTAGCCGCCGGTCGCGGCCGACCAGTACCCCGTCCCGGAGGCCCCGCCCCGGTCGGTGGTCCGCCGCACGGGCCGCCCGAGCAGCTGCCACACCAGCCAGTCGTGGGCCTGCAGCAGCACGGCCGTGCGCAGCGCCGCGTCGGGCTCGTTCTTCGCCAGCCACCGCAGCTTGGTCACCGGCTGCGCGGCCTGCGGCACACATCCCACCGCCTGCGCCCACGGCTCGCGCCCGCCGAGCGCGTCGACCAGGTCGGCCGCCGCGACCTGCGCCCGCTTGTCGCCGCCGACCATCGCCGGCCGGACGGTGGTGCCCTGCGCGTCCAGCGGCACGACCGCGTTCTGCTGCGAGGACACACCGATGGCCTGCACGCCTTCGAGCAGTCCGCCGCCGGCCGCCTCCCCGAGGGAGAGCAGCCAGGCCTGGGGGTCGACATCGCTGGGCCGGCCGCCGCCCTCGGCACTGTCGACCGGGTGCGGCGCATATCCCTGCCGCAGCACGGCCCCCGTGTCCGTGTCGCAGACGACGATACGAGTGAAATCGGGCGAACTGTCCAACCCGGCGACTATCCCCATGGCGAAAATTCTGCCGTACCGCGGGGGGTGGCCGTGTCGGCTCCGGTGTCCCTAGGTGTTGCTGGTGCCCCAGTCGTCCGCCCCGTCGCTCTGGGCGGAGCGTTCCCGCAGGGACCGCACCCGGTCCGCGACCGAGTCGGGCATCCGGTCCCCGACCTTGTCACTCACCACGTGGTAGGCCCTGCCCGCGAACTGACGGCCCTGCTGCGCCGCCGTCTCCGCCGTGTTGCGCACGGCGGGGTTCTGCGAGATCCGCCGGGCGGATTTCTTCAGCTGCTCGTAGCGCTCCCGCCCGGCCTTCGTGCCCAGCACGTAACCCAGGGCGAGTCCGACGACGAATGTGAGCCGGTAGCGCATGACGGCCACCCTTCCCTCGTGTAGGTCACTTGGCGCGGCAATCGGTGTCGGGGGGAACCGATTGGCGGAGCACCCCCCTGCTTGCGCTAATGTATGTGTCGCAGCGAGCGTCCGCCCCCTGGCGAATACCCAGGTAGGTGCGTTCGATGCAACGAGGCATTCCTCCGTAGCTCAATTGGCAGAGCAGCCGGCTGTTAACCGGCAGGTTACTGGTTCGAGTCCAGTCGGGGGAGCTCGGTCCTCCGTAGCTCAATTGGCAGAGCAGCCGGCTGTTAACCGGCAGGTTACTGGTTCGAGTCCAGTCGGGGGAGCATCGTGATCGAGGACCCCGTAGGGGTCCTTTTTCATGTGGGTCACGCCGAGGGGGAACCACGCAGGTCGTGGTGGGGTCCTCAAGGTCGTGCGACGTCGGACCAGACGGAGCGTGAGATCGTATGAGCGGCTATGCTGCGGCAGACGGCGCGCACACATGTACGCGACACGCCGCTATGGGGCGGTAGCTCAGCCGGTTAGAGCAGCGGACTCATAATCCGCCGGCCGTGGGTTCGAGTCCCACCCGCCCCACCATCATCCTGCGACCTGCGGAAACGTTCCGTGAGGGTTCTGGAGCACCACCGTGCTCGACCGTCACCGGTACGACCTCGGCCCCATGACGGACACACGACGCCGGCCTCGGTGTCGGCGGCGCCGGAACGGGGTGTCCCAGCGTTGTTCGCGCCGGTACTGCGCGGCCCGTGCCTTCAGGTACTCGGCGTGCACGGCTGCGATGCGCCGGGCGTAGGCAATCCAGAGCGCCGGTCTCACCGGCCCGGCCGGCCAGGATCGCCCGTGCCGCGACCGAGCCGGTGGCCGGCGCGGTGACGATGCCCCCGGGCGGCCAGGGGATCGGTCGCGGTGGCGGCGTTTCGCCGTCACGATCCGCCCACCACCGGGCAGGGGAGCGGTGTACCACCAGCCCCAGGGGGCGGACTCCGCCGGCGAGGCCCGCTCCGGCTCCGCCGACCCGTCGTCGGCGGCCCCAGCAGCCCGGCGACCGCGTCCAGATGGTCGCAGCGGACCAGCGCCGCCCCGGCCCGGCGGGCCGGCCGCGCCGCCCGGCCGGTGGCGTCGACGGGATACCCGGCCTCCAGCACGCTGCCGTCCCCCGTGGTGACCTGCCGACGGTCCGGCCGCCGTTGGACGCCGCGGACGCGCCCGGCATGCCGGCGCGGGCACCACCGACCCGGGCCGCCTCCAGGAGGGCGGCGTCGAACCGGGCCCGGTCCAGGTGCCGGCCGTCGCCGTACGGCCCGGACCGAAAGCCCGCGACCCTGAACGCGTCCTCGCCCCAAGCGGCCAGGTTGCCGTGACAGGGCGTGTGCCCGTCGGCGGCGACACGGTCGGGGTGCATGTCGCTCCCGGTGAGAGGGCCCGGTGCACGGGGGTCAGTGGGCGTGCATCTCGGTGGCCAGATCCCCTTCTTCTTCGTAGAACTCCCGCTCCACCGCCAGCCGCAGATCGATGCCGGCCGGTCCGCCGTCCAGGAACCTCACGGTCACCTGGTCGCTCTCGTGCAGCCTGTCCTCCGGACGGTCCGCCCTTCCGGCGATCTCCAGCCGAGGGCCCTTCCGCAGCAGGTCGTCGGTGAGCACATCGCCCGCGCCGCCCGGGACCTGCCGCACCGCGACATGGTGGTCGAAGTCCGGGGCCCTGGTGATCCAGTGCCCGAGGAAGAGCTCGTTCCCCTTCCCGTAGGCCAGGTAGTTCAGCGCCCCGGGCCGGGGGGCGTCGTGAACGAAGCGCCGGAAATGGACGACGCGTTGCACGTCGACGGTCACCGGGTCGAGGATGGGGGTGCCGCCCCGCTCGAAATGACCTCGGAACAACGTTCCGGTGAACGAGGTGAGCTTGGGCTCCTGGCCCTCCGGGGCGACGAGATCGGAGAGGCGGAACCGCTCGGGGGCCAGGGTGTAGACAGCCGTCCCCGTGGTCCGCCGGTCGTCGACGTAGAGCTGCCGCGCGTCACCTGCCGCGCTCCTCAGGGTGACTTCGAGGACGTTCTGAACGGCGTGGGGAACCATGAACATACCCATGTGGGACAGATAGACCGTCTCCTCGCCCATCACCACCATTCCGTGGGTGGCTCTCGGTTCGACGTCCGGCATCGGGACCATCTCCGTTGCGACAGCTCATCCGTCGTTCCCGCGCGGGGACTTGATCCTCCGTCCCTTCAGGTTTTCACGTGGTGCGGAAGTCCGCCATTCAGGTCACGTCGTGCCCGTCGGAGCGATGCGCGTGGTGCTCGCGCCCTTTCACCCGCTCGTGTTGCCGGCGGCCTCCGTGCGTGCGTCACTGGCCGTAGGACGCCGCATCCGAGGAGGCTCGGACGGACATGTCGGACCCCGCGCGCATCGACGTGCACCAGCACCTGGTCCCACCGGACCGCGGCCGGGCGATGGCCGAGCGGGCCGCGGCCCTGGGATGGCCCGCTCCCGCGTGGGACGTCCAGGGCGCGATCGCGGTCATGGACCGCAGGTCCATCGCCACCGGCCTGCTGTCCTTCCCCGCCCCCCTCGCCGCCCCGGACGACTCCGCCGGAGCGCGCGCCGGCGCCCGGAGCGTGAACGACTACACCGCCGAGGTCGTCAAGGACCGGCCCGATCGCTTCGGTCACTTCGCCGTCCTCCCCCTGCCCGACGTGGACGCCGCGCTCGCCGAGGCCGCCCGTGCGCTGGACGAGTTGGCCGCCGACGGACTGACGGTCCTGTCCAGCGTGCACGGCCGTTACCTCGGCGACCCGGCGTTCGAGCCGCTCTGGGCCGAGCTGGACGCCCGTGCCGCGGTCGTCCTCGTCCACCCCACGGCGCCGCCGGTCGCGCCGGTCCCCGGACTGCCCGGCCCCCTGGTGGACTTCCCCTACGACACGGCCCGCACGGCCCTGCACCTGGCGCTGAACGGTGTGCCGGGGCGGTACCCCCGAATCAGGATGATCCTCCCCCACGCCGGCGGCTTCCTGCCGTACGCCGCCCACCGCTTCGCGGTCGCCGCCCGGTTCCGCCCCGACTCCACCCCCGACGGCCTGCTGAGCGACCTCCGGCGCTTCTACTTCGACACCGCCCTCTCCGCCGGCCCGGCCGCCCTGCCCTCACTGCTCGCCTTCGCCGCACCCGAACACGTCCTGTACGGCAGCGACTTCCCCATGCTCCCCGAGGAGTGGGGCACCGGCTTCGACAGCGGGCTGGACGAGTACCCGCACTGGGAACCCGGCCGGCTCCACGCCGTCAACCGCGGCAACGCCGAACTCCTCGTCCCTCGGCTGGTCCGGTCGTGACGCGGTGGGGCGGTCGCCGGGTCCGGCGCCGTCCAGGAGACCGACGGGCGATGCTCAGGGCCGTTGCCCGGGGACCGCCAGTTGGAGCAGGACGGATCTGCGGCCCGCTGTGAGGTAGCCGCGGCCGGGAGGCGCGGTCACGTACTGGTCGGGTTCGAGGGTGATGCCGTGGGCCACGGCTGTGGAGCGGCCGGCGGGGGTGAGCAGGATCAGGTGTCCCGTGGCCATGACCGTGTTCACGTGGCGGGTGAGGGGGCTGGGGAAGCCGGTGAGGACCGGGGTGGCGTCGAGCGGCTTCTCCGGCGCAGTGGTGTGGACGCGTCGGTCGAGCCCGACCGGACGGGATAGCGGGGGCGCGCCCCGGCCGTCTTGGAAGCCGGGCCTCAGCCACTGCCGTACGCACTGGCGCGCGCTGTGCAGGCGGGACTTGACCGTGCCGAGGGGCAGGCCGGTGCGGTCGGCGATCTCGGCGTACTCCATCTGGCAGATGTCCCGGTAGACCAGTGGCGCGACCAGTGCGGGATGGTCCTGTTCCAGGCGTTCGAGCGCCTCCAGGAGGTCGATGCGCGAGCCCGCGATCACGCTCGTGGTGCGCGGGTCCGCCCGGTGGGTCTCCTCCGCCGGCAGCGGCTGCTCGGCGGACCGCCGCTTCAGCTCGCGGTACTTCTGGCGGGCGCAGTTGGCGACCACGGTGTGCAGCCAGGTGCTGAACCGGCTGCGCCGCTCGAACGTGGTGATCTTGCGGGCCACCTGGAGCAGCACGTCCTGCGCGGCCTCCTCGGCGTCCTCGCGGCAGGGCAGGAACCGCCCGCAGCGCCGGAGCACCTCCGGCCGGATCGCCTGGAGCAGGGCGTCCAGGGCCTGCCGGTCGCCTGCCGCCGCACGCGCGGCGAGGGTCTCGGTGTCGGCGGCGAGCAGCACGGATGACTCCCTGGTGACTGTGGTGGCGGTACCGGTACGGATGTCGTGGTGGCGCGGGTCGGCGGTCGCCTCGCCGGTTCCGGCGGTCAGCTCTCTTCCCCGCCGTCGGACGGGGCCGACGAGGGCACGAACGGGACGACGGGGCTTCCCTTTCGGTGCCCCTCCCGGCCCGCGGTGCCCTCGTCGGCCGCGGGGTGTCCTAGAGTCGTCGACGGGGCTGCGGGCCCGGCCGGGGGAGGCCCGGCCGGAGAGCTGCGTGCGGGGCGGCGGCACGGGGCTGCCGGGTCGGCATCAGTGCCCCGTGTGGGCGGACCAGATGGCCTGGTCCTGGTAGATGATGTTGACGTTGCCGTCGGCGCCAAGACAGAGGATCGCCCCGTCGTGGCCCTGGGTCCCGGTGTGCCAGAGCGGCGTGCCGTTCCCGTCGGACACGACGAGGTTGCCGTCGCCCTGGAAGTAGGCCCTGTTGCCGCTGCCCGAGGTGCCGGACGACCACCGGGCGCGGTCGTCCTCGTCGTAGATCACCAGGTCTCCGTCGTTCTGCATCACCATCCGGGTCCGGTTGGTGCTCCAGGCGGCGCCGGACCCGAGCGCCTGGTCGGGCTGGACGCACAGGGTCGTCCACTCCGGTGTGGCGGACGGGGTGGCGGAGGCCGGCGCCGACGGGGCGGCCGCTGCCGCCGCCACGGTCTGTGTGTCGCCCGCGGTCCGGACGCTCTCCGTCCTGTCGGCGGCGGGTGCCGTCGAACGGGCGGACCGCGAGGCGCTCGGTGCGGCGGACGTGGGGCCGGCGGAGCCCGGTGGAGGCCGCCAGGACGGACGGGGTGACCGAGGTGTACCCCGCCGGTTTCCGGTCGCCCGTCCGCGGCAGGGCGCCCGGGGAGTGCCCCGCGCCGTCGACGACGAACCAGCCGGCCGCCAGGCCGGCCGCTGTCACGGCCGCCCCGGCGCCGAGCAGGAGCGCGGCCCGCGGCACGGGCACGCTCACCGACTGCGAGGCGTTCGAGAACACCGGCGACGGCATCCTGCTGCACACCGCGGAGCGCGTCGTCCTCAGGAACTGCGCCGCCTTCGAGAACGGCGGCAGCGGCCTGCGGCGCACCGTGGTGAGTGAGAGCACGCTGCCGGAGCAGCTGGTCAGCCGGTCCAACGGAGCGGAGGACGCGCACGGGGATACGCGGGAGGCGACGGGGGCCCCGCACCCCGGAACCCCCATGCCGCACCGGCGGATCCGGCCCGGCGGCCCACCGCGGACGGCGACCGCGACCGTGCCGGAGACGCGGACGCCGGCGCGGGCGCGAGTGCGGACGCGGACGAGCCCGGGCAGGGCGGGCAGGGCGGGCAGGGCGGCCGGCCGCGGAAGCGGTCCCGGACCTCGCCCCTGGCCGAACTCGAGTCGCTGATCGGCCTCGACTCGGTCAAGCGCGAGGTCAAGACCCTGGTGAGCCTCAACCAGATGGCGCGGCGCCGCACCGAGATGGAGGTGCTGCGGTACGGGCACATCGTGGAGGTGGCCCGTCAGGACCTGGTCGCGCAGGTCATCGGCGGTACGGCGATCAAGACGACGGAGGCGTTCGAGAAGGCCCGCGGCGGGGTGCTGTTCATCGACGAGGCGTACACCCTCACCTCGCAGTCGGACGGGGGCGGCGGCGCGGACTTCGGCCGGGAGGCCGTGGACACGCTGGTGAAGCTGATGGAGGACCACCGCGACGACGTGGTGGTGATCGTGGCCGGGTACACCGAGGAGATGGACGGCTTCCTGGCCTCCAACCCGGGACTGTCCTCCCGGTTCTCGCACCGCGTCGAGTTCGCCGACTACGCGCCCGACGACCTGGTCGTCATCGTGGAACGGCAGGCCGAGGCGAGCGGCTACACCTGCGGGCCGGGACTGCCGGACCGGCTGCGCGAGCACTTCGCGTCGATGGAACGCGACCACTCCTTCGGCAACGCCCGCCACGCCCGCTAGGTCTTCGAGCCGCTGGTCACCCGTCAGGCGTTCCGGCTGAGCGCGTCGGCCGCCCCGACCCTCGACGAACTGCGGCTGCTGCTCGTCGAGGACCTGACCGTCTGACCCGACCCGGCTCGGGACCGGTGCGGGACCGGTGCGGGACCGGTTGAGGACCGGTTCCGAACTCTTTCCGATCCGTTCCGAACTTTTTCCTCGGTCGCCCCATCGAACCACGGTGGCCGGCCCGACCGGCCGACCACCGTGTTCCGTTCCTCCTCCGCAGGCCTCCACACGACCGTGCGGCAGGAGCCGGCCAGACTGAGGACGATGACATGAGCAAGCCCCGTGTAGCCGTGCACGCCGCCGACCCGATCACCCAGGTCGGTCTGGCGTCCTGCCTGGAGCGCAGGCCGCACATCGTGCCGGCGGCGATGGAGGAGGCCGACGCCGTGGTGGTGGCGGTCGAGACCGCGGACGCCGCCACGCTCGACATCCTGCGCGGCCTGCCTGCGCCGGAGCGGGCCCGGTTCATCCTGGTGGTGGGCGGCGGCTGGTACGTCGATCCGACGGCCGCGGTCGCTCAGGCGGTGCTCGGGTCAAGGGCCAGCGGCTTGATCCGGCCCTCCAGCATCGCGCCCAGGCCCTGCGCGGCGCAGATGTCGGGCCGCTCGGCGATGTGCACCGGCATGCCGGTGGCCTGCCGCAGCATCTGGTCGAACCCGGGCAGCAGCGCGGACCCGCCGACCATCATGATCCCGCGGTCGGCGAGATCGGCCACCAGATCGGGCGGGCACTCCCGCAGCACCCGTCCGATGCCGTCGAGCACCGCGGTCAGCGGCGTCTCGATCGCGTCCCGGACGGCCGCGGTGTCGACCTGGACGGAACGGGCGAGGCCGGTGGCGACGTCCCGGCCGTGGATCTCCGTGGAGGCGGGGCCGTGCGGGGTGAGGCCGTTGCCGGACAGGGCGAGCTGGAGCGGCCGTACGGACTGGCTCGGCAGCATCAGCTCGTGCTCGTGGCGCAGGTGCTGGACGATCGCGTGGTCGACCGCCTCGCCGCCGACGGGCACGCGCTCGGCGGTCACGATCGACCCGAGGGAGAGGACGGCGACCTGAGTGGCTGCCGCCCCGCACACCATGATCATGGTGGCCTCGGGCCGTTCGACGGGCAGCCCGCAGCCGACGGCCGCCGCGATGAGCGTGTCGACCAGTTCCACCCGCCGGGCGCCCAGCCCGACCAGCGTCTCGATCGCCGCGCGCTGCGCCAGCGGGTCGGCGTCGTGCGGGGTGCAGGCGGCGGCGCGCAGGAACGGCTTGCGGCGCAGCTGGCGGCGGATCTTGTCGCCGAGCAGGTGCCGCAGCATGCGCTGCGCCATCTCGATGTCGACGACCGTGCCGCCGGAGACCGGGCGGACGACGCGGATGTAGTGCGGGGTGCGGCCCGTCATCCGCTCGGCGAGCTCGCCCACCGCGATCAGCGCGCCGGTCCGGGTGTTCACGGCGGCGGCGGACGGCTGGTCGACGACGAGCCCGGCCCCCTTCACGTACACCCGCGTCCGCGCCGCCCCCAGATCGACGGCGAAGTGGCAGCGGCGCAACTGCTCCAGACTGGCGGTCATGGCAGATCCTCCCGAGAGCGCAGGCCGTGCACGACCCGCCGGGCCGGCGGGCCGTGGTGAGTGGGCCGCCGGGCGGTGGCCTCCTACGCATCGTGCGGGGCCGGGAGAGCGGGCGCCCGCTGGAGGGGGCCGGGCGGGGCGCCGCCGAACGGGGGTTCCGCGCGGGGTGTCCCGTGCGGAGGGAGGGGGAGCGGGCGGCGAGGTGCTAAGGAGGTGCGGGTGGCGAGGCGCCGGAGGACGGACGCCGAGGGCCCGGCACCGGACCGTACGCCCCCACACGGGACCGTACATACCGATACCTGCATCGGCACCGATACCTGCATCGGCACCGATACCTGTACCGGCACCGATACCTGCACCGGCACTGCACCTGCGCACCGGCGGCCGGCGTCACAGGGACCGTGCCGCCTCCAGCGCCGGTGCCAGCGACCGCACCGCCACCTCGCACCCGGCCTCCCGCAGCTCCTGCTCGGCGGTCGCGTTCCGGGCGAGGCCGATGGTCCGCAGGCCGATCTGCTGGGCGGCGGTCAGCTCCGCCACCGACGAGGTGATCAGGACGCCCGTGGGGGCCGGGGCGTCCACGGAGCGCAGGGCGCGCAGCAGACAGTCCGGGTCCGGTGTGAGCCGGCTCAGATCCGGGCCGCGGCCGTGGACGCCGGCCGGCGGCAGCCGGTACGACTCCACGGCCCGGTGGACGGCCCGCTCGCACACGTCCGTCACCACGGCCACCCGCCGCCCGGCCGAGTGCAGCGCGTTCACCAGGGCCACCGCCCGGTGGGTGACCGGCGCGACCGGTACGGCGGCCAGTTCCAGCGTGTCCAGCCGGGCGCGCAGGGACGGGCCGAGCGGGTCGCGGGCGAAGACGCGCAGTACGTCCAGCGGATGCACCATCGACTCCCGGCCCGCCGCCACCGCCGGCGGACGGCCCGTCGGCGCGTCCTGCGCGGAACGGTGTTCGGCGGCGAGCGCCAGCAGCTCGTGCGCGGCCCGGCGCGCGGTCGTCGCGGTGAACAGGCGGACGAGGGGGCCGTCGAAGCCGAGCAGGACGATGTCGGCCCCGGCGAGCAGGGCGGCCGGCGTCGCCCTTCCGGCGGTCTCGTCGGCGGGGCGCGCCGCCGGGGCCGCACGCGACGGCTCGGGCGGCGGCGCCCACTCCGGCCCCAGCCGGGTCTCGCACCGCACCGCCAGCCCCGGCACCGGCCACCCGCCCACCTGGGCGTTGACCGCGCGCTGCGCGCCGACCGACCGGCGCAGGGGGTGGCGGCGGGTGATGCGGGGCGCGGTCTCCAGCAGGTGGGCCAGCAGCCGGTCCGCCACGCGCGCGGTCTGCCCGTGCACGAACGCCACCGGGTCCGTGACCCACCAGGACAGCTCGACGCTGCCCGTGAAGTCGCCCTTGCCGGAACTCGGCAGGGACACCCGGCGGGTGGCGCGGTGCGGGGTGAGGTCGACCTCGTAGTACGTCGTCGGCCGGGGCGGGGACGCGCCGTGCGGCCGGGCGGGGTCGAGCAGGGTGAGCGGGCCGTCGGGCCGGGTGTGGACGACGGCGGTGCGGCCCGGTGCGGGTATGCCGAGCTGTCCCAGGTCCGGGGTGATGAACGGCCCGCGTACCAGGTCGCGTTCCTCGTCGTCGGTGCGGTGAGCCGGCAGCGTGCAGTACCAGGCGACCGGCGGCTCGTCGGGCGTGCCGCCGAACAGCGGGCGGAAACGGTGCGGCCCGGAGGCGGCGGAGCTGTCCGCGAACACCCCGTACAGGGCGGGCGGGACGAGGACCCGGACGGGGGCGGTGCTCTCGGCGGGACTCCCGGCGGGGCTCCCGGTGGGACGCGTGGTGGGACTCCCGGTGGGGCTCCCGGTGGGACGCGTGGTGGGACTCCCGGTGGGGCTCCCGGTGGGACTCGCGGTGGGATTCCCGGTGGGGCTCCCGGTGGGACGCGTGGTGGGACTCTCGGCGCTGCTCTCGGCGGTGCTCTCGGAGAGCGGGACGGGCTCGTCGTCCGGCGGGCCGCCGTCCCGGAACGTCACCCGCAGACGCGGCGCGTTCGCCAGGTCGGCGAGGGGGCCGGGCAGCCAGCGCAGCACGGCGGCGAGGACGGGCAGCAGGTAGGCGTCCGGGTCGATGTGGACGCGGTAGCCGTCGGGGAGCACCCGCACCTCGTACTGCTGCGGGGTGAGGTCGCCCCGGGCGAGGACCTGGTGCACCGCGTACTCCAGGGAGATCCGCGCCTCGGGCCGGGAACCCAGGCCGGTGTCCGCGGCGAAGAGGAGCGTGGGGCGGGGGCGGGGCGCCCTGTCGCGGCGGGCGTCGCGGGCGCGGGCGCGGGCGCGCAGGCGGTGCACCTCGTCGTTGTGCGGGTCCTCCCGGAGGAGGGCTTCCAGCGCGCTCTCGGCGCTGTCGAACGCGCCCAGACGGAGGTCGAGTTCGGCCAGCGCGGCGCGCAGGGCGATGCGCAGCGCACGCAGACGGGAGCGGGTCCGGCGGGCGGCGGGGCCGGGGACGCCGTCGAGGGGGTCCCCGCGGAAGCGGCCGAGCGCGTGCTCGAGCGCGGCGCGGCGCTCGTCCGGGTCGCCGTCGGGCGAGCGGTCGGCCAGGACGTCCTCGCAGTCGAAGACGTCGACGCGGGCGCCGCCCGCGTGCAGGGCCCAGCCGTCGGACGTGGTGGCGAGGGTGCCGGGGCCCAGGAGGCGGCGCAGTTCCGTGGCGAGGGCGTCGACCCGGCGGGCGGCCTCGGAGCCGGCGGGCGGCCGGTCCCACACCCCCGTGGCCAACTCGTCGTAGGTCATGCGCCGCCCGGAGCGCAGGACGAGCAGGCACAGCAGGGCCTGGGCCTCCGGGGACGGCGGGGTGAGGGCGTCCCGGGGGCCGCCGACACGCAGCGGGCCGAGCATCCGGACGTCCAGGGACTCGGTGTCGCCCGCCGCCGCGAGCAGGGCCGGGGCGGCGGGCGGCAGCGGGCCCTCCGCGATACGGGTGAGCAGGGGCCGGAACCGGTCGGGGGCCGGTACGTGGGGGGCCAGCTGTCTCAGCAGCCGGTGGAAGGCCGCGGTGTCCGATGCCACGTTCCACTGCCGGGACTCCTCGCCCAGGGCGAACCGGCCGAGCACGGCCGAACCGTCGGGCCGCAGCAGCAGGCCCTCCGGGCCGTCCTGGCCGCGCACCAGACCCCGCCGGTGGAGGGCGTCCAGCCCCGCCGTGCCGCCGCACACCAGCCGGGCGAAGACGGCGAACGAGACGCCGGGACCGCTGCCGCGGACCAGCTCGGTCAGGGTCACGCCGTCGTCGAACTCCACGATCAGGAACGGGGTGTCCCCCTCCACGCCGAAGTCCCGGACCCGCACGACGTGCGGATCGTCGAGTTCGGCCAAGGCCCGCGCCTCCCGCAGGAACCGCTCCTGGGGGGCCTGTCGCTCGGGGTACAGGTGGACGGCGACCGGCTCCCCGGTCCGCTCGTCCACGGCCCGCCACAGCCGCCGCCCCGGCCCCCGTCGCTCCAGCAGGCGGTAGCGGCCGGCGAGGAGCGTGCCGCCGTCCTCCTCCCCGTCCTCCCCGTCGGCTTGCCGGGCGGCCCGCGGGGCGTCCCCGCCCAGCCGCCGTACCGTCTCGGCGCTGACCGTCGCGAACGCCCGGCCGTTCCCCTGGCCGTCGCCGTCGCCGTCACCGCCGCGATCGCCATGGCCGTCGCCATGGTCGTCGCCATGGTCGTCGCGGCTGCCGTCGCCCGGTGCCGCGCGGAACTCTCCGGCCGCCAGGCCCGCCCGGTCGTCGATCAGCCCGCCGACCCGCTCCAGCAGTTCCCGGGTGCGTCCGCGCGCCGTCCGGGGCAGGGTCCGCAGCAGCAGGTCGCGGACGCCGGGGCGGAAGGCGTACGCGCCGGCCGGGCCGGGGACGGCGGTCAGCATGCCGCTGAGGATCACCTCGGCGAGGTGCTGCGGGCGGGGATCGCGGTCCACGGCGCGCTGGACGAGACGCATCACCGGCACGGACGGCACAGCCAGCGCCAGGTGACCGGCGAGGCGGAAGGCCTCCGGGGAGGCGGTGGCGCGGAAGCGCAGGACCAGGTCCCGGGCCGGGAGGTCGGCGGGGTCGGCGGGGTCGCCGCCCGTGCCGTCCGGGGCGGGGGCGCCGGGCCGCGGGCCCAGCCAGGCCGCCGCCCCCGGCGCGCGCGCCCCGCCCGGCGCGGCCAGCAGGGCCGCCCAGTGGGCTAGCCAGGGGGCGCCCGGTTCCAGGACGGGCAGCGGGACGGCGGCCGGGTGCGGGCGCGGGGCGTCCTCGTCGTACGGGGTGAAGGCGAGGGCGGTGGCCGGGGCCGCGGCGGACGGGGAGACCAGCACGCCCGGCAGGGCCGGCAGCGCCGTGGCCGGCCACAGGTGTTCCGGCAGCGGCTGGACGACGGCCAGCGGCATCCGGGCCGCCCAGCGGCGCAGAGTGCCGTACCAGCGGTCGCCCGCCGGGCCGGGCCGCCACTGCGGGCCCATGCAGTCGCTGACGACCAGCGTGACGGTCCGGCCGTCGGCCGGGTCGGGGACGTGCGGGGCGCGGCCGTCGGGTCCCGCCGGGTGCAGGGTCACCGTGCGGAAGACGCCCGACTGGGCGAGGACGGCGTGCAGTTCGCGGACGAGGGGACGCCAGACCGGCATGGTGGGGCCGGTGTCGTGCACGAGGCTGAGGCGCAGCCAGCGGTCGTGCGCCGGACGCAGCACCGGCAGCCAGACGTCCGGGTGCGCGCCGAGCCGTGCGATGCGGTCGGCCGTGGCCCGCTCGTCCAGGAGCCGGGCGCGCGCCGACGGCACGGTCCGCTTCAGCGGGCGCAGGGCGCGCTGGAGGGCGAGCGGGCGGGGCAGCATCGGCGGCGCGGGGGCCAGCAGGGGCGTACCGCCGCCGTGGCCCTGCCCGTTCGATGGAGACGGAGACGGAGACGGAGACGACGGCGACGGGGACGTCGGCTGGGGTGCGGGTGCGGGTGCGGGCAGGTGCAGGGGGACGCGGTCGGTGGGCGGGAGCGGCGCGGGCGGGACGGCGGCGGCGCCCTCGCCCCGGTGCGTCCGGCCGGTGGGCGGTGCGGGGGAGTCGGGCGGCCGGTCCCCGTCGGCGGCCGGCGCCGCCGGGGGCGCGCCCGCCGCGTCCTGCTGCCGCCCGTCCTCCAGCCGCGCGGCCAGCCACAGCACTTCCGCCAGCTCCAGGGGGGTGGGCGGGGTCTTCCCGGCGGCGGTCAGGAGCGCGGCCAGCCTGCCGACCGCCGTACCGCCGCCCCCGCACGCCCCGTCAGAAGCCATCGCCGTCCGCCGTGGCGCTCAGATACGGCATCAGCTCGTCCGCGAGCGCGTCGCGGGACTCCGCGTCCAGGCCGGCGACGCCCGTGAGGTACAGGGCGTTCAGGAGCTGGTCGGTGGCGAGTTCGCCGTCGGCGGCGCGGGTGAGGAAGCGGTCGATCAGGTGGTCCGCCGCGCCGGGCGGGGTGTCGAGGTGGGCGCGGACGATCTCGGTGAGCTGCTCGCGGTCGGGGCGGCGCAGTTTCAGGCGGACGCAGCGGCGCAGGAAGGCGGGCGGGAACTCGCGCTCGCCGTTGCTGGTCATGACCACGAAGGGGAAGGCACGGCAGCGGACCCGGCCGCGCGCCACGGTCACCGGCGCGTCCGTGCCGTCGGCGAGGACCTCGGCGGTGGCGCCGTCGGCCGAGTGGCGGGCGGCGCGCATCAGTTCGGGGATCTCGTACTGGCCCTCCTCCAGGACGTTCAGCAGGTCGTTGGGCAGGTCGAGGTCGCTCTTGTCGATCTCGTCGACGAGCAGGACGCGGGGACGCTCGTGGGGGAGCAGGGCCGTGCCGAGCGGGCCGAGACGCAGGTGGTCCTCGACACCGCCGGGCGCACCGCCACCGCGGACGCCGGGTCCGCGCACGCCGGGTCCAGGAACCCCGGTTCCGGGAACTCCGGTCCCGGGAACTCCGCTCCCGGGTACCCCGGTTCCGGGAACTCCGCTCCCGGGCCCGCCGGTCCCGGGTCCGTCAGCGCCTGGGACACCGGTTCCGGGGGTGCCGTTCCCGGCCCGCCACACCGCCTGGCGGGCCGCGTACAGCCGGGACAGCGGGTCGTACTGGTAGAGCCCGTCGGCCAGCGTGGAGCGGCTGGTGATGTTCCAGCGCAGGACCGGCCCGAGCCGCAGCTCGCGCGCGACCGCGTAGGCCAGGGAGGACTTGCCGGTGCCGGGCGGGCCGGTGACCAGCAGCGGGCGGCGCAGGACGAGTGCCGCGTTGACCAGCTGGACGCTCTCCGGGGCCGCCACGTAGGTGCGGGCGCGGTGCAGACGGTCGGGGGAGACGGCCGCCCCGTCGTCGCCGTCCCGGGGCGGGCGCAGGACGGGCTCGCCGTCGAAGGCCCGCCAGGGCGGCGGGGCGGGCAGCCGGTCGATGCCGTCGTGCGGCTCGCTGTTCCCGGTGTAGACGGACCAGTGCGGCATGGGGGATCTCTCCGTGCGGCGAACTCGGGCTGGGGTGCGGGCGGGAGGGAGGAAGGGCGGACCGGTGGACGGTGGACGGTGGACGGCGAACGGAGGGACAGGGAACGGGCGGGCGGGCGACGGACGGACGGATGACGGACGGATGACGGACGGACGGATGACGGACGGTGGACGCATTGCCGGGCGTGCGGTGTCGGGCGGACGTGGGGGGCGGGGGCGGCCGGGCGGCGGATTCCGGCCGGGTGGCCGGGCCGGGCCGGGGCGGGTCAGGCCACGGGCGACCGGGCGTGGTCGGGGATGCCGCCGTGCGGGTCGGTGAAGACGCGCGGGTCGTCCCACAGCAGCTGGATGTCCCGCGCCCAGTGCCCCTCCTCGGCGTCCGCCTCCTCCCGCAGGGCCAGGACGCGGCGGGGCAGTTCGGCGGGCGGGACGCCGGACACGACCGCGTCGAGCTCGTCGAGGAACGTCTTGCCCGCGCACCCGTCGCCGCCCGCGCACGGCTCGTCCGGGCCGCCGTCGCAGCCGCCCCGGGACCACACCACCACCGGGGCGGGAGCGGTGAGCGAGGTGTCGAAGTGGGCGCGGGTGCGGGCCGCGGCCGGAGCGGCGGCGAACCCGGCCAGACAGGCGTCGGGCTTGCGCAGCCGCACCCGCAGCCGGGCCGGCTCCTCGGCGCCGCCGCACTCGACGCGGTGCACCCGTGCGCCGGGCAGCGTGTCGAGCCGGTTCCAGACGCGGGTCAGCTGGTGGCGGGCGCCGGCCCTGCGGCGCGCCTGGTCGGTGACGACGAGCGGGTACACACAGCCGAGCGGGGTGTCGTCGTCGGGCGCGCTCGCCCACCGGTCGACGGGCAGGTCGATCCAGTCCCGGGGCAGGGCGAACGCGATCAACTCGTCCGAGCCCGGCGTCAGATGGCGGAAGGCGGCGTCGATGCGGTCCTGGACGTACGTGGACAGCCGGGCCCGCGGAACGGTGTCGGAGCCGACCGGGTGCCGCCGCCCCCCGCTGTACGCGGACACCTCGACGAGGACCTGCCCGTCGCCCGCGCCGCTGTGCCGGAGGTCGACGAGGATGGGCGACCACTCGGGGGCGGCGGGCGCGTCGGCGGGCGCCTCGACGGGCGCCCGGAATGCCGCCTCGACATGCTCCGTGAAGCGGGCGACGGTGCCGGCCGCGTCCTCGCCGTCGATCTCGCACAGCACGAACAGGGCGGCCGAGCGCAGCGAGTCGAAGCCCTCCTCGGGCGGCTCCGGGTCGAACGGGCCGGCGGCGGCCCGGTAGAGCCGTACGGGGTCGCAGTCCAGCCCGGCGCGCACGGCCCGCTCGACCAGGTCGCGCAGCCGGGCGCGGTCGGCGGTGCGGTGGTCGGAGGTCGGGACGAGACCCGTGAGGCCGGGCCAGTGGCGGGCCATGACCTCGGTGGGCATCATCCGCCCGGTGCGCACCCCGTCCGCCCCGGAGTCCGCGGTGACCATGCCGATGACCTCGCCGGTGTCGACGAGGGTGACCGCGGCACCGCTGAACCCGGGGGCGAGCGGCTGCCCGCCGGGCGCCCAGGCCTCCAGCTGGAGCCACTCCCGGCTCAGCAACTGCGGTGCGGTGACGCGGTACTCGGCGAGGGTGCCCTCGTCGTAGCCGAACGGGAAGCCGTACACGACGAGCTTGCGCGGCTGCCGGGCGTGCGCCGCGTCGACGGGCGCCAGCGCGGCCGGTGCGATCGGGACCTCCTCCGCCAGTTCCAGTACGGCGAGGTCGCCGGGGTCGGTGGGGGAGCCGGCCCAGCCGCCGTCGGCGACGACCCGCGCCGGGACGGGGGCGGAGCCGGGCCGCTCGGTGAAGGTCACCGTCAACGCGTCCGCGGGGCCCTCGTGCACGACGTGCGCGCAGGTCAGGACCGTGCGCGGGGTCACCAGGAAGCCGGCCCCGACGACCTGGCCGGCGCATTCGATCCGGGCGTGCCACTCGGCGCTCTTCATGAGGCGGCGGACGGCTCCGGCCGGGCGGGGGCGGGTACCTGGGCGGCGGGCTCCTGCGGGGCGGCCGACGGCGACCAGGTCAGCCTCACCACGAGGTGCCCCTCCGCCGTGCCCCGGGCGATGACCGCGCCCGTCTCGGCCGCCAGCTTCACCCCGAACTCGATCTCCACGCCGTCGGGCCGCAGCGGGCCGTCCCGGAAGACCCGCAGCGCGGACTCCGCGGCCGCCCGGACGCCCTCCAGGGCGCCCTCGAAGGTCCGGGCCGCCCGGACCGCGCCGTCGCCCCGGGCCACCAGCCGCGACCCGGGCCGCGGCTCCTCGGCGGCCTCCACCGCGACCACGGCACCGTCGTCCGTCCTGAACTCCACCAGCCCTGCCACGTCGCCCCCGTCGTGCCGTCGTACCCGTCGTCCGCTGTCGTCCGTCGTCCGCTGTCGCCCGTCGTGTCGCGCCACCGCGTCGGCTTTCCGGCCCTCAGGCCCTCCAGCCCCACAACTCCACAACTCTGCGGCTCTGCGGCTCTACGCACCGACATTGTTACGGACGGTACGTGAGGTTGTCCTGTTCGCGGGCCTCCGTGCCGTCACAGGCGATGGAATCCGGCCACTTCACGGGCCGTCCGTCCGGATCACGCCCCGCTCATGAGGCCAGCGCCCGCTTCATGATCTTCCCCATGTCGTTGCGGGGCAGCGCGTCGAGGTACCGCACCACCCGGGGCCGCTTGTGCGGGGCGAGCCGCCGGGCGACATGGCCGGCCAGCTCGTCGGCGCCCGGCGGCGTCCCGGGATCCACCGGCACCACCCACGCCACGATCCGCTCCCCGAGATCCGCGTCCGGTTCCCCGGTGACGGCGGCCTCGCGCACCCCGGGGTGTTCCAGCAGCGCGTTCTCGATCTCCCCGGCGCCGATCTTGTACCCGCCGCTCTTGATCAGGTCCGTGGCCTTGCGCCCCACGATCCGGACGTAGCCGTCGGGCTCGCGCACGGCCATGTCGCCGGTCCGGAACCAGCCGTCGGCGGTGAAGGCGGCCGCGGTCGCGTCGGGCCGGTTGAGGTACTCGGTGAACAGGTTCGGCCCCCGCACCTGGATCTCGCCCACGGTCTCCCCGTCGTACCCGGCGACCGGCGACCCGTCGTCCTCCACCAGCCGCAGTTCCACGCCCGGCAGGGGCACCCCCACCGTCCCCGCCCGGGGTTCCCCGTCCGCCCGCACGCTGGTGTTCATGAGCGTCTCGGTCATGCCGTACCGCTCGATCACCCGCTGCCCGGTCGCCGCCGTGATCCGTTCGTGGTCGTGCACCGGCAGCGCGGCGGAACCGGAGACGAGCAGCCGGGCCCGGCCGAGCGCCCCGGCCAGCGCGGGGTCGCCGGGCAGCGCCTCGGCGATGCGGTGGTACATCGTCGGCACCCCGAAGAGCATGGTCGCGCCGCCGTTCAGCTCCCGCGTCACCCCCTCGGTGCCGAACCGCCCCAGGTGCCGTACGGAGCCGCCGCGCCGCAGCGGACCCAGGACGCCCAGCACCAGCCCGTGCACATGGAACAGCGGCAGCCCGTGCACCAGCACGTCGTCCCCGGTCCACCGCCAGGCGTCGGCGAGGGCGTCCAGGGTGGCGGCGATCGACCGGCGCGGGATGACCGCGCCCTTGGGCGGGCCGGTGGTGCCGGAGGTGTAGACGATCAGGGCGGGGTCACCGTCGTCGGCGTCGGCCTCACCGAAGCCGGGGCGCGCTCCACCGGCCGCCCCGCCGGCCCGCACGTCGACGTCGACCCGCTCGAACCCCTTGAGCGGATCGGGCAGTTCGTCCCCGGGGGCGGCCAGCACCAGGGCCGGCGCGCTGTCGCCGAGGATGTGCCCGAGCTCCCGCTCCCCGGACTTCGGGTTCAGCGGTACGGCCGCGGCCCCGGCGAGCAGCACGCCCACGACGGCGACGGCGGTCTCCAGGGACGGCGTCGCCCACACGGCGACCCGGCGCGCACCCGCCAGACGCCCGCCGACGGCGCCGGCCGCCGCCGCGAGCTCCGCGTACGTCAGGGACCGGGCGCCGAAGCGCAGGGCGGCCTGGCCGGACGGCTGCTCCGTCACGGCCGGGAAGAGAGAGGACACGCGGTGCTCCTTCGGGAAGACGGACGCCGGGGACCGGCGCCGGGGCGGCCGACGCCGGATGGCCGACGTCGCTGCCGCCAGCATCGTCCATACCCCGGAGCGGGTGTCGTCCGGTGCCGCCGGAGTCCGATGTGATCTACGCCGCCTCCACCACGCCGGCGGCGGCACGACGCACGTCGTCCGGCCCGCCGGCGTCGTTCGCGCACGTCACCAGGGCCCGGACCGCCGCGTCCGGGGCCGGCTCCGAGGCGAGCGGCCCGCGGCCTCCACCGCAGGTGACGGCCGGACGGGTTGCCGCGGTCGCACGGCCGGCGGTTAGCCTGCCCGGACACCCGCCGCACCAGAAGGAGTCCGCCGTGCCCCGCATCGCCCTCGTCACCTACGACCCCCGCCCGGAGCCCAGCAGGGACAGCGACCTTCCCGTCCTGCTGCGGGCGCTGACGGAGGCCGGGGCCGAGGCGGAGGCCGTGCACTGGGACGACGAGGACGCCGACTGGGCCTCCTACGACCTCGCCGTCATCCGCTCGACCTGGGACTACAGCTGGCGGGCGGCCGAGTTCACGGCGTGGGCGGAGCGCTGCGCCAAGGCGACGCGGCTGGCGAACCCGGTCGGCGTCGTGCGCTGGAACGCCGACAAGCGCTACCTCGGCGACCTCGCGGCGGCCGGGGTGCCCGTCGTCCCCACCCGCTACCTGGCGCCCGAGGACGCCGGGGACGGTTCCGGTCTCCCGGTCGACCACGAGTACGTGATCAAGCCCACCTCGGGGGCGGGCGCCCGCTACGCCGCCCGCTACACCCCCGACCGGCACGACACCGCCGTACGGCACCTCGCCCGGCTGCACGAGGAGGGGCTGACGGCGATGGTGCAGCCCTACGTGCGGTCCATAGACACCGGGGGAGAGCGGGCCCTACAGTTCTTCGGCGGGCGGCTGCTGCACGCCAGCCGCAAGCAGGCCGTCCTGGCCCCCGGCACCGCCTTCGACGAGGACAAGGTCGCCCACCCCGGGCTGGAGCCGTGGACCCCGACCCCGGCCGAACGCGCCGTGGCCGAGCGGGCCCTGGCCGCCGTCCCCGAAGCGCCCGAGCTGCTGTACGCCCGCGTCGACCTCGTGACGGGGGACGACGGGGAGCCGCTGGTGATGGAACTGGAACTGGTCGAGCCGAACCTCTTCCTGTTCCTGCACCCGGAGTCGGTGCCCCGTGTCGCGGAGGCGATCCTGGCGGCCGCCACCGGCTGACCGCCCGCCGCCCGCGCCTGTGTCCTTGCCGGCTGCTCCCGTCTGCGTCCCTGTCGGTCGCCCGCGCGTGTGTCCTCGCCGGCTGCCCGCGCTTGCGTGTGTCCTTGCCGGCCGCTCCCGTCTGCGTCCCTGTCGGTCGCCCGCGCGTGTGTCCTCGCCGGCTGCCCGCGCTTGCGTGTGTCCTTGCCGGCTGCCCGCGCCTGTGTCCTTGCCGGCCGCTCCCGCCTGCGTCCCTGCCCGCCGCCCGCGCCTGCGTCCCTGCCGGCCGCTCCCGCCGACGCCCCTCGCCGGTCCCCTGTCCGGTCCCGCCCCGCTACCCCCGTACCGCCGTCCGCTGCAACAGACCCCACGTGAACTCGGCGGCCACCTCCCGGCGTACGCCCCGGCGGTCCGGGGCGGTGAAGGCCAGGCCCCAACGGGTGGGGGCCGAGCCCTCCAGGGGACGGGCGGGGGCGAAGGCGCGGGCGGCCTCGTCGACCGTGCACGACCAGGGGGTGAGGTCGTCGAGGGTGCGCAGGACCGGCGGCTCGGCTCCGGGGGCGCGGACCAGCCACTCGTTCCAGACGGCGCCGCCCGGGGCGGTGAGCACCTCGAAGCGCAGGCCGGGCCAGAGCGGGAGCGGCCAGAGCCAGGCCTCGCAGTCGAGGTCGCCGATCCTGCGGGGCGTCCTCGACTCGGGCTCGCCCAGCACCGAGCGGTACCGGGAGAGCGAGCCCCGGGCGCGCGGCGACCGCACCATCGCCTGCCACCGCTTGTTGGCCTCCCGCATGCCGGCCAGGGAGACGCCCAGCCCGCGCCGGGCGTCCTCCACCAGGTCCGGGTTGTGGTCGGCCATCCGGCGCAGCAGCACCAGCTGGAAGTCGAGGCGGGTGAACGGGCCGGCGGCGCGCTTCTCGGACGGCATGGGTCCCATCGTCGCCCATGCGCGGTCCGTCCGAGGGGCATGCGCGGTCCGTCCGCGGGCGGTGCTAGGGCCGTGCGCGGTCCCTCCGCGGCCCCTCCACCGTCCCTCCGGGCGTCCCCTCGGGCGTCCCCTCGGACGTCTCCTCGGGCCTGTCGTCAGGTACTTCCCGTCGGGTGCACCTCTCCCGACCATTGCCCGCCGCGTCGCTGTGTGACTAGCCTGTGTTCGTCATGCCGATCGCCTGTTGAAATCTCGAACAGGCACCTGAGTCGACTTAGGGAGGGGGCCGGTCGTGGGACGACTCGTACCTGCCGTGACCCGAGCTCTCGACATTCTCGAGCTCTTCCTCGACGGGGACGGGACACTCTCCGCCCCCGACATCGTGCGCAGACTGCAACTGCCGCGCACCACCGTGCACGAACTGGTGACCACGCTCGCCGCCCGGTCATACATCGTCCCCGTGCCCGGACAGCCGGGACGTTACCGCCTCGGTGTACGCCCGTACCAGCTCGGCAGCCGGTACTCCGAGCAGCTCGACCTGGCCGCCGAGGGCCAGCAGGTGGCCCGCACCGTCGCCGAGACCTGCGACGAGACGGTCCACGTGGCCATCCTCGAAGGCGCGGACGTCATCTACATCGCCAAGGTCGACTCCACGCACGCCGTGCGCATGGTGTCCGCGGCCGGCCGTCGCCTCCCGGCCCACTGCACCTCCGTCGGCAAGATGCTGCTGGCCTCCCTCCCCGAGCCGGAGCTGGCCGCCCGTATCCCCGACGACGCCGACCTCGTCGCCATGACGCCGAACAGCATCACCGACCCGGGCGCCCTGCGCGAGGCCCTGGCGGAGATCCGCGAGCGGGGCGTCGCGGTGGAGCGCCGTGAGTCCAACCCCGACGTCAGCTGTGTGGCGGCCCCGGTGCGCGACCGCACCGGCCGCGTCGTCGCCGCCCTGTCCATCTCCGTCCCCATGATCCGCTGGAGCGACGAGCGCCGCGCCGAACTGGAGCAGCTCGCCGCCAAGGGCGCCGCCGAGCTGTCCGAGCTCCTGGGCTACCGGAGCGTGGCATGACGGCGACCCGCACGACGGCGTACGAGGTGGCGGTCCGGGCCGAGGCGACCCTCGGCGAGGGGCCGACCTGGGACGCGGCGGCCGGCCGGCTGCTCTGGCTGGACATCCTGGGCGCGCGCCTGCACACCTACGACCCCGCCACCGGCCGGCGCACGGTCCGGGTCGTCGACCAGCACGTCGGCGCGGCGAAGCCCCGCGCGGGCGGCGGACTGGTCCTCAACCTCCGGGACGGCGTGGCCCTGCTGGACGCCGACGGCGAGGGCCTGCGCTGGCTCCACCACGAGCCGGTCCCCGGCCGCCGCGCCAACGACGCCGCCGTCGCCCCCGACGGCTCCCTGTGGGCCGGCACCATGCGCTACGACGAGGCCCCCGGCGGCGGCACCCTCTCCCGCCTCACCGGGGCCGGCCCGGCCGAGGTGGTGCTGGACGACGTGACCGTCAGCAACGGCACGGGCTGGAGCCCCGACGGCCGCCTCATGTACTACATCGACTCCCCGACCCGCCGCGTCGACGTCCTCGACCACGTGGACGGCCGGGTCTCCGGCCGCCGCCCGTTCGTGGAGATCGAGGACGGCGCCGGCTTCCCCGACGGCCTGACGGTCGACGCGGAGGGGTGCGTGTGGGTGGCGCTCTGGGACGGCGCGGCGGTGCGCCGCTACACGCCGGCGGGCGTACTGGACCGGGTCGTCGAGCTGCCGACCCCGCGCGTCACGGCGTGCGCCTTCGGCGGGGCCGACCTGACCGACCTGTACATCACGACGGCCCGGGTGGGCCTGGACGCCCCGCACCCGGTGGCGGGCTCCCTGCTGGTGGTCCCGGGAGCGGGCCGGGGCGTGGCCCAGCCGGCGTTCGACGGCTGAGCGCCGCCCCGAGCGCCGATCTCCGGGGGGTGGGGCCGCACGGCCCCGCCCCCTCCGCCCGCCCCCTCCGCCTACTCCAGTCCCGCCCGCTTCATCTCGTCCCCCGTCAACGGCGGCCCGCTCAGCGCCGGCCGCAGCGGCCCCACCAGCGCCGCCGCCACGACCGACGGGGCCAGCAGCACCTCCGGGCCCCGCTCCAGCGACGTCACGTCCGTCACCCGCCGGGCGATCCGCCCGTTCCCCGTGGCCGTGCGCATCAGCCGGTCCACGTACGCGGCCACCATCCGGTCCCGCAGGGTCGGTCCGCCCTCCGTCGCGCCGGGGTAGAACACGTCCTGCCCGATCGCCAGCTGCCACGCCGTGCCGACCGGCTTCGCCACCGCCTTCTGGACCCGGCGGGACAGCCCCGCCGACCCCCACCCGTGACGCCGCGTCACCTCCCGCAGGAGCAGCGCGCTCTGGGCGGCCACCGCCAGCCCGTGACCGTAGACGGGGTTCAGCGCGGCGAGTGCGTCACCGATGACGGTGAAGTTCTCGGGCCACGCCGGCATCCGCTCGTAGAAGTGCCGGCGGTTCACGGTCGTACGGGTGAAGGACACCTCGGTCAGCGGCTCGGCCTGTTCCAGGAGACGCCCGATGAGAGGGTGCCGCAGCTCCTCACGGGCGAAGCGGACGAAGTCGTCCGCGGCGGCGGTGGGCTCGCCGCCGCGGGTGCCGGTCAGCGTGGCGATCCACCGGCCGTCCTCGATGGGCAGGAGGAAGCCCGACCGCCCCGGCCCCGCGGCCCGCGGGTCGAGCTGGACGTTGACGACGGGGAAACCGGAGCGGGCGTGCTCGGGCGCGCGGTAGAGCCGGCTGGCGTACGCCAGGCCGGCGTCGACCTCGCGCCGTTCGGCGGCGGGCAGCCCGAGGGCCGTCAGCCAGTGGGAGGCGCGGGAGGAGCGGCCGGTGGCGTCGACGACCAGGCCGGCCGCGAGGACCCGTTCGCCTTCGCCGGGCACGCGCACCCGTACGCCCGTGACGGCCGCCGCGCCGCCCTCCAGACCCACCGCCTCCGCCCCCGCGAGCACCTCGATCCGGTGGTCGGCGAGGACCCGCGCGCGGACGGTCGCGTCCAGCAGGTCCCGCCCGGCCAGGATCACGTGATGGGACTCGGCCCAGCGCCGGAACCAGCCCTGCGGGGACAGCCCGACCACGTCCGTGGTGACCGGCGCCCGGCGCGCCCCGGCCTCCCGCAGCGTGTCGGTGATCCCGGGCAGCAGTTCCTCCACGGCCCGTACCCCGCCCGACCACAGCATGTGGGCGTGGCGTGCCTGCGGCAGCCCCTTGCGGGGCGCGGGCCCCTCGGGCAGTACGTCGCGCTCGACGACGACCACCCGGTCGGCGAACCCGGCCAGGGCACGCGCCGCGAGCATGCCGGTATGGGATCCCCCGAGGACGACGGCGGTTCTCGCGGGGGTGGACGGTTCAGTCATGCGTGGACACGCTCTCTGCCGGGGCGGCCGCGCGGGCGCGTACCGCGGTGATCTCGTCGGGGCGGCGCAGGATGTCGGACACGGCCTGGATCTCCCGCAGCAGGTAGGTGGTGTCGGGCTCGGACGAGGACGCCGAGCCGGACGCGCCTCCCGAGGCGGCCGGCACCCCACGCCCGGCCGCACCCGACGCGCCCGTCGCACCCGACGCGCTCGGCACGGCCGTCGAGCCGGTCGAGCCGATTGTGCCCGACGGGGCCGTCGTGCCGGGGGCACAGGTCGCGCCGGCCTCGGAGAATTCGGCGGACGGCCCGGACGGCCCGGACGGCCCGGACGGCCCGGACGGCCCGGACGCTCGTGACGTACCGGGCGTATCGGAGGCGGCGGACGCATACGGTGTCCGTGCCCCGCCCGACGTCCGTGCCCCGCCCGACGTCCGTGCCCCACCTGACGTCCGTGCCCCACCTGACGTCCGTGCCCTGCCCAACGGCCCCGCCCCGCCCGGCGTCGAAGCCCCGCCCGGCGCCCCGGGCGCCCCGCCCGCGTCCGCGCGCTCCCGGGCCGCGACGGCGTCCAGGATGGTCACGGCGGCGGCGAGGGCCCGGGCCCGGTCCTGGTCGTGGCCGAGGGCGAGGGCCGCGTGGTGGGCCCTGCGGCGCAGGTCCTCGTCGAGGTGGCGGGAGAGTTGCAGGAGCGCGTCGCGGATGAACGTCTCGCGGCGGATCAGGCGCAGTTCCCAGGTGGCGCGCAGCGCGAAGGGCTCGCGGCCGCCGCTGACCGTCCGCACCAGCCGGGAGAGCGGCTCCAGGTTCCGGTGCCGGCGGCGGACCAGCCAGCGCTCCTGGAGGTACTGGCCGGCGTGCGGGACGATGAAGCCGACCGCGACCAGGGTGGCGGCGATGCAGGCGGCCGACGGGGCCACGTTGGTGTTCAGCCAGTCCAGGTCGTGCCCGGTCCAGCGGGCGGCCACGGCTGTCAGTTTGGCCGCGCTGAACAGCAGGTTCGTCGCGTAGCCGACGCCCAGGAAGCGCAGGCCCCAGCGCAGCCAGGCGTCGAGGCCGTCGGTGCGGATCCAGTTCCAGATGAGCCGGGCGGTGATGGAGCAGGCCACGGTGTGCGCGAGCAGGTAGAGCAGGATCTCCTCGCGCATGAACGGCGTGGTGGCGTAGTACGTGTCGAGGTCGCGGATCTGCTCCACGGGCACGTCGGCGAGCGCGAACAGCACCCACAGGGCGACCACGACGGCCGCGTAGGCCGAGACGACCCACCGGGTGGCGCGGCGGGTCTGCGGCGAGCGCTCGGTGCCGCCGTTGCGCCAGGCGATGATCAGCAGCAGCCAGGACGCGGACAGCGCGGTGAGCAGGGAGTACACCCAGGGCGCCGCGATGTTCGGCACACCGGTGACCCGGTTGGTCCAGGCGATCGTGCCGGGTGCCGCGAAGACGAACACCGCGCAGGCGAACACCAGCAGGCCGCCGACGGCCCGCAGCAGCGGGTCCCGCCACAGCTTGAGGATGCTGGGCAGTTTGATCGCCAGGGCGGCGGTCAGGACGACGGTGGGCAGCCAGAACGAGACGTACACGCCGCTGAGCAGGTTGCCCGCCAGCGGGGAGGCCCCCGGCCCGGCGAGCCCCGCGGCCCCCGTCACCGCGCGGTACCCCCGCGCCCGCGGTAGCCCAGGGTCCGCTGGACCGGGTCGGGGGGCGTGCTGCGGGCCCGTCCGGACAGGTACGGCCGGAGGGCGGCCGCGAGCCGGTGCCCGAAGGCGTCGGCCTCGGCCTCGTCGTCCTGGCGGGAGCCGTCGCGGGCGGCGACGGCCAGGGCGATGTCGTCCCAGCCGGGCCGTCCGGCCAGCGCGTGCGCGGCGGCCGCGCCCACGCCGTGCCGGTGGTGCCGGTGGCCGGCGTGCAGATGCCACAACTCATGGCCGAGGATGACCAGTTGCTGGACGTCCTCGGCGCGTTCCTCGACGATGACGAGGTCGAAGTCGTGGAACTCCACGCACAGCCCGGTCACGTCGAACTCGTCGGGGAACCGTTCGAAGCGCAGTTCCACGGGCCGGCCGCCGCGCAGCGCCGCCATCGCCTCGCACAGGGCCCGGGACACCTCCCGCACTCCGGCCGGGGGGCGGGGCCGCGCCCGCAGTGCCGCGGAGAGGCCGCCGGCCAGTTCGCGCATGGCCGGGCCGGTCCTGGCGCGGCGCAGCGCCGAGGCGATCCGGGCCGCCCTGCCGCGGGTGCCCGACCTGTCCATCCGGTCCCCTCTCCCACCGCCCCGCGGCGGCCTGTTCGAGCCTACGCGGCCGGATGTGTCCGCGTCACGCGATGCCGTTCACAGGTTCTTCTCCGGCACGGGCCGGAGTTCTTCTCCGGCATCGGCCGGACGGAAAGCCCTGTCGGGGGCGGGCCGGAAGTCCGTCCCGGAAGTCGTGTCAGAACCATTGACGCGCGGCCGTATCGAACCTACGGTCCCGTTCGAAGTTACGAGCGCTATTCGACATGCCGAACGACAGGGGCAAGGTATGGGACAACCTGGCCTGAACCGCAGGCAGCTTCTGGCTGCCGTGGGAGGACTGACCGTCGCTGGAAGCTTCGGCTTCGCCGCACTGGGCACAGGAGCCGACGCACTCGCCGCCGGTTCTCAGACCCGGGTGCGGTACTGGAACCTCTTCAGCGGCGGTGACGGATACAACATGATCGCGATGCTGGACTCCTTCCGCGAGGAGCATCCGGGCATCGCGGTGAAGGACTCCACGCTCCAGTGGGGCAGCCCCTTCTACACCAAGCTGGCCATGGCGGCGGCGGGCAACCGCGCACCCGACCTCGGTGTCATGCACCTGGGCCGGGTGACCGGCTTCTCGCCGGGCCGCCTCCTCGACCCGTGGGACGTCGACCTGCTCGCCAAATACGGTGTGCGGGAGGCGGACTTCAACCCGGAGCTGTGGAAGCGCGCCGTCATCGACGGCAAGCTCTACGCCCTGCCGCTCGACATCCACGTCCAGCTCTGTTACTACCGCAAGGACGTGCTGAAGAAGGCGGGACTGCTCGGTGCCGACGGGCGCATGGTGCCCGTGACGTCGGTCGACGAGTGGTTCGACGTCCTGAAGGAGGCCAAGAAGGCCACCAAGAAGGGCCTGCAGACCATCGGCCTGTGGCACAACGACCAGAACTTCCAGTGGTGGTTCTTCGTCGCCTTCTACACCCAGCTCGGCGGCACCTGGTTCAACGACGCCAACACCGAGGTCACCTTCGACACCGACAAGGCCACCCAGGTCCTGGAGTTCCTGCGCCGGCACATCACCGACGGCTACGCCAACCCGGCCTACGGCGGCGGCGCGGGCGCCGAACAGTTCGTCAACGGCGCCCCCTTCGCCTGGGAGGGCAACTGGTCGGTGCCGGTCTTCGACGCCGCGAAGGTCGAGTACGGCGCGACCCCGCTGCCGCCCGTCTTCGGCACGCAGGCCACGCACGCCGAGTCGCACTCCTTCGTGCTGCCGCACCAGGCGGAGCGCGGCGGTGCCGCCAACGAAGGCGCCCACCGGCTCGCCGCCTACGTGGTCAAGCACGCCCGGCAGTGGGCCGCCGGCGGCCACATCCCCGCCTACACGCCCACCCTGTCCACGGCCGCGTACCAGAAGCTCGAGCCGCAGAACGAGTACGTCTCGGCCATGGACCACCAGGCCACCGAGCCGAAGGTGTGGTTCGCCGGCTCCACCGGCATCCTCGCCCAGCGCGTCGGCCCGATCGTCGTCTCCTCGACGGTGGGCTCCGCCAAGCCGGACGCGGTCGCCCGCCAGATGAAGAGCACGCTCACCGAACTGCTCGCCTCGAAGAACCCCATGGACGGCAGGACCGCCGCGCAGGGAGGTGCGGTCGCATGACGACGACCAGTGCAGAGACCGTCATCGCACCGGCCCGCGCCAAGACCGCCGTGCCGAGTGCCGCCGTCCGCCGCAAGCAGGGCTTCCAGCACGGCGGCTGGTTCGTCGCGCCGTTCCTGGCCCTGTTCGCCCTCTTCGTGATCTGGCCGCTGCTGCGCGGCGTCTACCTCAGCTTCACGGACGCCAACATCTCCGGTGACGGCGCGAGCTTCGTCGGCCTCGACAACTACCGCGAGGCCCTCCAGGACGAGCTGATGTGGGACGCGCTCGGCCACAGTGCGTACTTCACGCTCCTGGTCGTGCCCTGCATCACCGTGATGGCCTTCCTCCTCGCGATGCTCGCCCACCACATCGAGCGCGGCAAGTGGCTGTGGCGGCTGTGCTTCTTCGCCCCGTTCCTGCTGCCCTCCACCGTCGCGGGCAACCTGTGGCAGTGGCTGTTCAACCCCGGCACCGGAATGATCAACTACGTCTTCGGCCTGGAGACGCCCTGGCTGACCGACAAGTCGTACGCCATGCTCGCCGTCGTCATCACCACCCTGTGGTGGACGGTCGGCTTCAGCTTCCTGCTCTACCTCGCCGCCCTCCAGGGCATCCCCGGCCACCTCTACGAGGCGGCCAAGCTGGACGGCGCCAACGCCTGGCACCGCATGGTGCACATCACCCTGCCGATGCTGCGCAACATCACCGGCCTCGTCATCGCCCTCCAGATCCTCGCCTCGCTCCAGGTCTTCGACCAGGCCGTCGTGATGCTGGACTTCGGGCCCGGCCCGGAGAACTCGACCAGGACCTTCGTGCAGTACACCCTCGAAGAGGGCTTCACCAGCTACCGCGTGGGCTACGCCTCCGCCATCTCCATCATCTTCTTCGTGATCATCGCGGCCGTCGCCCTCGGGCGGATGTGGCTGCTGCGCAACCGTGAGGAGGGCGGCCGATGAGCACCGCCGCACAGACCCGCGTCAAGCCCCGCAGCAGTTGGCCCGCCAGCCAGATCGTGCTCACCGTCCTCGGCGTCGCCGTCTCCGCGGTCTTCCTCGCCCCCCTCGCCTGGGCGCTGTTCACCTCGCTCAAGTCGGAGACCGAGGCCGTCGAGGTGCCGACGCACTGGCTGCCGAAGGAGTGGACGGGCCAGGCCTGGTCGGCGATCTTCGAGTCCGGCAACATCACCAACTGGTTCCTGAACTCGCTGGTCGTCTCGGTGTGCGTGACCGCCGTCGTGCTGACCGTGGCCGCGCTCGCCGGATACGGCTTCGCCCGCACCGAGTTCCGCGGCAAGAACCTCCTGCTGGGCGTGGTCATGGCCGGTCTGATGGTCTCCCCGGCCGTCCTCGGCGTCCCGCTGTTCACCACGGTCCAGCAGATGGGCATGGTCGACACCTACTGGGGCATGATCCTGCCGCAGTGCGCGCCCGCCGCGATGGTCTTCATCCTCTACAAGTTCTTCCAGGGCATCCCGCGCGAACTGGAGGAGGCCGCGTTCATCGACGGCGCCGGCCGCTGGCGGGTCTTCTTCACCATCGTCCTGCCGCTCGCCCGGCCCTCGCTCGCCGCGGTCGGCATCTTCACGTTCATCGCGTCGTGGAACAACTTCCTGTGGCCGTACATGGTCACCAACAACCCCGACCTGATGACCATGCCGAACGGCATCGCGACCGTCATGAACTCCTACGGCATCCAGTGGGCCCAGCTCATGGCCGGCGGCCTGATGGCGGGCCTGCCCCTGATCATCGTCTTCGTCTTCTTCCAGCGGCAGATCGTGACGGGTGTCGCCCACACCGGTCTGGCCGGCCAGTAACCCTTCCGAGGAGAGCCTGAGTTGAAGCGCTTCAGACTCGCCGCGCTGCTCGCCGCCGCAGCCGTGGCCCTGCTCCCGACCACCGCCCGGGCGGACACCGCCTACCCCGACCCCCGGCCGATCACCGGCCAGGAGATCATCCACGACCCCACCGTCTCCCACCTCAAGTCCGGCCCGTACGTGGCCTACTCCACCGGCGGGATCATCGGCGCCCGCCTGTCGGACGACGGGACGCAGTGGGACGACGCGGGCAACGCCTTCGCCGAGCCCCCGAGCTGGTGGTACGAGTACAACGACACCGGTGACCCCTGGGCCCCCGACCTCTCCTACCGCGCGGGCCGCTACTGGCTCTACTACGCCGTCTCCTCCTGGGGCACCAACCACTCCGCGATCGGCGTGGCCACCTCCCCGAGCGGCCTGCCCGGCACCTGGACCGACCAGGGCAAGGTCTTCACCTCCGAGACCAGCGACACCTGGAACGCCATCGACCCCGCCCTGATCCAGGCGGACGGCAAGCTGTGGATGGCCTTCGGCTCGTACTGGACGGGCATCCGGATGGTCGAGCTCGACCCGAAGACCGGCAAGGCGGTCACCGGTGCCACCGTCCACCACCTGGCGACCCGCCCCGACGCGCCGTACGCGGTGGAGGGCCCGTACATCGTCAAGCACGGCCGCTACTACTACCTCTTCGCCTCCTACGACGCGTGCTGCTCGGGCGTGAACTCGACGTACAAGATCAAGGTCGGCCGCTCCACCTCGGTCACGGGCCCCTACGTCGACAGCACGGGCGCGGCCCTGCTGGAGGGCGGCGGCGATCTGGTGCTGGAGGGCCACGGCAGGTACGTGGGGACGGGCGGCCAGTCCGTCTTCCAGGACAAGGGCGCCGACTGGCTCGCCTACCACTACTACGACGCCGAGGACGACGGCACGCCCAAGCTGGGGCTCAACAAGCTGAGCTGGCAGAAGAACGGCTGGCCGGTCGTCCGGTAAGGCGCGCGCCCCGCTCCCACTCCTCCGCAGACGGAACACGACCCCCCTCGAAAGGAAGAAATGCGCACCGCCCGTTTCACCCTCGACCCCGCCTTCACCGTCGGTGAGGTCAACCCCCGCCTGTTCGGCTCCTTCGTCGAGCACCTCGGCCGCTGCGTCTACACGGGCATCTACGAGCCCGGCCACCCCACCGCCGACGACGCCGGCCTGCGGCAGGACGTCCTGGACCTGGTCCGCGAACTCGGCGTCACGGCCATCCGCTACCCGGGCGGGAACTTCGTCTCCGGCTACAAGTGGGAGGACTCCGTCGGTCCGGTCGAGGAGCGCCCCCGCCGCCTCGACCTGGCCTGGCGCACCACGGAGACCAACCGCTTCGGCCTCTCCGAGTACATCGCCTTCCTGAAGAAGGTCGGCCCCCAGGCCGAGCCCATGATGGCCGTCAACCTCGGCACCCGCGGCGTCGCCGAGGCCATCGAGCTCCAGGAGTACGCCAACCACCCCTCCGGCACGGCCCTGTCGGACCTGCGCGCCGAGCACGGCGACAAGGATCCGTTCGGCATCCGGCTGTGGTGCCTGGGCAACGAGATGGACGGTCCCTGGCAGACCGGCCACAAGACCGCCGAGGAGTACGGCCGCCTCGCCGCCGAGACCGCCCGCGCCATGCGCCAGATCGACCCGGGCGTCGAACTCGTCGCCTGCGGTTCCTCCGGCCAGTCCATGGACACCTTCGCCGAGTGGGAGGCGACGGTCCTGAAGGAGACGTACGACCTGGTCGACTACATCTCCCTGCACGCCTACTACGAGCCGCACGACGGCGACGTCGACTCCTTCCTCGCCTCCGCGGTGGACATGGAGTCGTTCATCGACAACGTCGTCGCCACCTGCGACCACATCGGCGCCCGCCTGAAGTCCAAGAAGAAGATCAACCTCTCCTTCGACGAGTGGAACGTCTGGTACCTGTCCCGGACCGAGGCCGAGGTCAGCGCCCTGGACTGGCCCGAGGCGCCCCGCCTGCTCGAGGACAACTACAACGTCACCGACGCGGTCGTCTTCGGCTCGCTGCTCATCGCCCTGCTCCGGCACGCCGACCGCGTCACCGTCGCCTGCCTCGCCCAGCTCGTCAACGTCATCGCCCCGATCATGACCGAGCCGGGCGGCCCGGCGTGGCGCCAGACGACGTTCTTCCCCTTCGCGCAGGCCTCGAAGTACGGCCGGGGCGAGGTCCTCGACGTGCGCGTGGACTCCCCGACGTACGAGACGAAGCGGTACGGCGAGGCGGACCTGCTGCACGCCACCGCCGTGCGCGGCGAGGACGGCACGGTCACCGTCTTCGCCGTCAACCGCGGCCGGAGCGAGGCGCTCCCGCTGGAGGTGGCGCTGGGCGGTCTCGGGGTGACCCGGCTCGTCGAGCACAGCGTGCTCTCCGACGCCGACCCGGACGCCCGCAACACCCTCGCCGAGCCCGAGCGGGTGACCCCGCACGCGGGCGAGGGAACGGCGGTCGCCGACGGGACGCTCACGGCGACGCTGGAGCCGATGTCCTGGAACGTGATCCGGCTGGCCTAGGGTCTGTCCGGCCGACGGGCCCCGGCCGGGGTGCCGGTGCGCCGCCGCCCGGCGGCGCACCGGACAATGTCCGTATGAGGATCTCGGCACGGGCGGACTACGCGGTGCGGGCGGTACTGGAGCTCGCCGTACGGCAGGGCGGCGACCCGGTGAAGGCGGAGACCGTCTCCGCCGCGCAGGGCATTCCGCACAAGTTCCTGGAGGGGATCCTCGGCGACCTGCGGCGCGGCGGGGTCGTCGACAGCCGGCGCGGAGGGGGCGGCGGCTACCGGCTGGCCCGCGACCCCGGGAGCATCACCGTCGCGGACGTGATCAGGGCGGTCGACGGCCCGATCGTGTCCGTCCGCGGCGAACGCCCGACCGACCTCGCCTACACCGGCTCCGCCCGGCCCCTGCTGCCGCTGTGGATCGCCCTGCGCGCCAACGTCCGCCAGATCCTGGAGGGCGTCACGATCGCCGACATCGCGGCGGACGCCCTCCCGGACCCCGTACGGGCCCTCGCGGCGGAACCGGCGGCCTGGGAGAACCCCTGAGCCGGCCGGGCGGAGCCCGTCAGCGGCGGGCGGCGGTGCGCTTCGGCGGCGCGATGCGCACCCGTGTCTCCGCGGGGGCGTTCTCTATGTCGTCGAGCTGCGCGACGATCGTGGCGCGCAGCTCGTCGTAGTCCTCGAAGGTGTGGTCCTTGAACAGCGTGTAGCCGGTCCACATCAGGTTGGCGCACACCCGGGCCGGGACCCGGCCGGTCCGGGCGCCCATGCCGACCAGCGCCACCGAGGTGATGCTGCCCGGCGCCCGGTCGTTCTGCCGGTGGATCGCCTGGAACGCGGCGGCGCACGCCAGGGCCACGTTCAGCGTCTCGCTCACGTTCTGCGAGGACGTCTCCATCGTCGGCGTGGAGATCAGGAACCTCGGGTTGACCGCCCCGGACGGCACGCACACCCCACGCGTCGGCCTCCTGGTCGAGGAGCGAACCCTTGCGGATCTCGACCCCGGGGGTGTCGGCGAACGCCGCCCGCCAGGCCTCCACCACCTTCGCGTTGACGTCGGTCAACACGACCTCGAGCGGCGCCTGCTCGTGCCGCCCTGGAACAGGCCGGTGAGGCCCAGCGGGTCGTTCGGGTCGGGCTGGGCGGGGGCGTTGGCGTCGATCATGGCCGGGAGGCTAACAGCGGGGTCCGACAGCCCGGTCCGCGCCAACTGCGTCTGCCCGCCCGTACCCGGCCGCTGTGGCGCGGGGTGCCGCTGGACCTGCGGGCGCAGTACCCCCTCGGGCGGACCGTGACCTGGTGGGGCGTCTCGTCCTGCACCTCCGAGCGCGGCGTGGCCCGGGCGTTCCTCGGCAGCCGAGGCAAGCGGACGCTCTTCGAGGTGCAGCCCCGGCGGGCCGTCGGCATCCGCGACTTCTCCGCGTTCACGGGCGAGGAGGAGTTCATCCTGCTGCCGGGGACGCGGCTGAAGGTGGTGGAGGTGACGACCGAGCGCGGCGGCCTGTGCACCGTGAAGCTGGCCGAGTCGGAGGAGCTGCCCCTGGTGTCCTGACCCTGCCGCAGGTCCGCCGGCCGGACCGGCCGTGCGTCACCGCGCACCTGGTGACGCACGGCCGGCGACGGTGGGGAGGTCAGCTCGACTCGACGCCGAGCGTCAGGGTCGCCGCGTATCCCGCGGAGGTCGTGCTCCCCAGCGCGGTGAGCGTGAGGAGCCCCGACGCGGCGCCTCCGTCGTCGTAGATGGAGTCCTGGGCGAGGGTGGTGCGGGTGACCGTGTTCGTCGAGTACGGCGAGACGCGCCCGACGGCGGTCGTCATCGTCTCGTCGAAGAACAGCTGGCCGGTGTGGAGTTCCTGGCCGCCGGTGAAGGAGCCGTCCGAGGTCAGGGTGACGTTCGTGTGGACCTTGACGTGGATGTGCACACAGCGGCCCCGGTACCAGCCCGGGTAGATCGAGGTGATGGACGCGACGCCGCTGGAGTTCGTCAGGACTCCGCCGCGCAGGAAGGTGCCGCTGTCCGGTTCGTTGTGGCCGTTGTTGCCGACGAAGCCGGAGTACTCGCCGAGGGCGTCGGAGTGCCAGAGCTCGACCAGGGCGTTGCTCAGGGGGACGCAGGTGTCGTCGTCGACGACCGTGAGTGTCAGCTTGAGCGGGATGCCCGCCTTGCCTTCGGTGATGTCGGCGCGGACGTACTGTCCGTCGAGGTAGTAGGGGCCTTCGGTCATCTCCTTGGTGAGGGTGCAGACGGCCGCGGCCGCCACGGGGGCGGCGGCAGCGGCGTCGGCGGCCTGGGTGCCGGCGGCGGGGGCGTCGGTCGCGGCGACGGCCCCGACGGCCAGGGTGGCGGCCGTGGCGCCGGTGGCGATCAGCATCGTGCGGCGGCCGAGGGACTGGGGGGGCTCGGTGTGCGCGTCCTGACGCGCATCTGTGGTGTCTGTCATGAGCACGGGACCGTAGAAGTGGTTTCTGTCCGAGGACTGTCAATTTGGCAAAGTGACCGACCGTCAAGTCGCATGCAGGACAAGGGGAGTGACCGGGTCCGCTCCGGGGACCGGCCGGGGCCGCGGCCGCTCTCCGAAAACTTCCGGGACTGCGCGGGCCATTGACGCGGAAGGGGTTCGATTCTACGTTCCCGTCCGACGACGCGACTGCCGTTCGATATCACGAACGGCTGACCCCACTGAAGGAGCGTCCGCATGAGCCGCATCTCCCGCAAGGCCGCACTGCTCGCCCTCCCCGCCGCGATCCTGCTGGCGCTGACCCCCTCCACCGCCTCCGCCTACCCCAACCCCGGCACCGTCACCGGCTCCACCGTCGTCCACGACCCGACGATGATCCGCGCCTCCGACGGCCGCTACCTCCTCTACGCCACCGGAGGCGGCCTGTCCTACCGCACCTCCACCGACCGCGTCGCGTTCAGCGCGGGCAGCGACGCCTTCACCACCAGGCCGAGCTGGTGGTCGTCGTACGGGACGACGGAGGCGTGGGCGCCGGACATCTCCTACCAGGGCGGCAAGTACCTGATGTACTACGCCGTCTCGACCTTCGGGTCCAACACGTCCGCCATCGGCCTGGCCGGCTCCACGACGGGCCTGCCCGGTTCCTGGACCGACTACGGCACGGTCTACACCTCCACCAGCTCCAGCGACTACAACGCCATCGACCCCAACCTCTTCGTGGACAGCGACGGCACGTGGTGGCTGTCGTTCGGCAGCTGGTGGACCGGCCTGAAGATGATCCAGATCAACCCCTCGACCGGCAAACAGCTGTCGAGCAACACCACCCGCTACTCCCTCGCCTCCCGCCCGACCGGGACGAAGGCCGTCGAGGCGCCGTACATCGTCAAGCGCAACGGCTACTACTACCTCTTCGCGTCCTACGACACCTGCTGCGCCGGCACCAGCTCCACCTACAAGGTCAAGGTCGGCCGGGCCACCAGCGTCACCGGCCCGTACTACGACCAGAGCGGCGTCGCCCTCATGAACAACGGCGGCACCCCGGTGCTGGAGTCGCACGGACGCTACATCGGCCCCGGCGGCCAGTCGATCATGGCCGACGTCGACGGCGACCTGATCGTCTACCACTACTACGACGGCCAGGACAACGGCACCCCCAAACTCGGCATCAACCTCCTGAACTGGAGCAGCGGATGGCCCGTCGCCTACTGACCCTGCTGGCCGCGCTGCTGTTCGCCCTGTCCCTGGGACAGTCCTCGGCCAGTGCCGCCTCCTTCGCCAACCCGGTCAAGGCGCAGAAGGGCGCCGACCCCTGGATCGCCTACCACGACGGCAACTACTACCTGGTGTCGACGAGCTGGACGGATGTCATCACCGTCCGCAAGTCCGCCACCCTCGCGGGCCTGGCCACCGCGCCGAGCGTGCAGGTGTGGCAGGGTGACGCGGCGAGCCGCTGCTGCAACATCTGGGCGCCCGAGCTGCACTACCTCAACGGCCACTGGTACCTGTACTACGTCGCCGGCCAGAACGTCTCCGACTACAACCCGACCCAGCGCACCCACGTCCTGGAGAGCGCCGGCTCCGACCCCCTCGGCCCGTACACCTACAAGAACCAGCTCAACTCGGCCTGGATGCTGGACCCGACGGTCGCCACCATCAACGGGCAGCTGTACCTCTTCGGCAGCACGAGCAGCGGCACCCAGAACCTCGTCGCGGCCCGCATGTCGAACCCGTACACCCTCGCCACGGGCTTCTCCACCGTCTCGACGCCCACCTACTCCTGGGAGACGTCGGGCGGCTCGGTGAACGAGGGGCCGGAGATCCTCCAGCGCAACGGGCAGACCTTCCTCGTCTACTCGGCGAGCGGCTGCTGGACCGCCGACTACAAGCTCGGCCAGCTCACCCTCACCGGCAGCGACCCGCTGTCGGCGTCCTCCTGGACGAAGAAGTCGACGCCGGTCTTCCAGCGCAGTGACGCAGGCGGCGTCTACGGGCCGGGTCACAACGGCTTCTTCACCTCTCCGGACGGCACCGAGAACTGGATCGTCTACCACGCCAACGACGCGGCGTCGGAGGGCTGCGACAACGGCCGGACCACCCGTGCCCAGAAGTTCACCTGGAACTCCGACGGCACCCCGAACCTCGGCACCCCCGTCGCCCTCGGCGCGAGCCAGACCGGCCCGTCCGGCGAACCGTCCACCGTCTCCACCACGTACACCCTCACCAACCGCAACAGCGGCAAGTGCCTGGACGTGACCGGAAGTTCGACGGCCGACGGTGCCAATGTCGCGCAGTACACCTGCAACGGCGGCGCCAACCAGCGCTGGCGGATCGAGGACCTCGGCGACGACACCAGCCGCCTCGTCAACGTCGCCGGCGGCAAGGTCCTCGACACCGCCGACTGCTCCACCGCCGACGGCGCCGACCTGCGCCAGTGGAGCTGGCTGGACAACACCTGCCAGCGGTTCCGTTTCCTCGCCACCGACAGCGGATACGTCCGCGTCGTCAACCAGGCCACGGGCAAGGTCGCCGACGTCGAGAACTGCTCCACGGCCGACTCCGCCGACGTACGGCAGTGGACCTGGCTCAACAACACCTGCCAGCAGTGGCGCCTGAACCCGGTGTAGTCCAGTCCCGCGCCCCGCGCCCCTGACGTCGGTGCAGATCACCCACCCAGGGGCGCGGGAAACTGCGCGACCGGCCACGACGGCCCCGCGGCCGCCCACGCAGCCTCCGCCCCACGGCGCACAGGCGTGTCCGGCCCGGCCCAGCGGCCCGGCGACTAGCCGACCTGCCCCATCCCGGCCGCCGTCGGCCAGCTCTGCGCGTTGTTCGGCCAGCCCGACGTCGCGGCGGGGGAGAGCCCGTCGGTGCCGCGGACCTGGGCGGCGGTCAGGCCGCCGCGGGCCGGGACACCGGGCGGGGTGGGGCCGGGCATCGGGGCGGCGGGAGCGGCGGGCGGCACCGGGGACATCGCGGCCGCCGCCGCGGGGGCGGGGGCCGGGGCCGGGGGCGCCGCCGGGACGGACGGCGGGAACACCTGGGCCGCCGCCGGCAGCGGCATCCCCGCCCCGCCGGTCTGCGCCGCCGCCGGCAGCGGCATCCCCGCCCCGCCGGTCTGCGCCGCCGCCGGCATGTGCAGGCCGGCGACGGCGGCCGGAGCCGGGGCCGGCCCCGGCAGACCGGCGCCGACGGCCTGAGCGGCGAGGCCGTGCATGCCGGCGCCGTTGGTGGCACCGATCAGCCGGTCCACCGCCGCCGTGCCCGAGCTGTAGCTGCTCCCGGTGCCCAGCTCGGGCACGGCGGCTCCCCTCCTGGTCCCGTAGAGCACCTGTTCCAGGCCGGACACCAGGCGACGCACGTCCACCTGGGGGCGCACCACGAGCCGCAGGAAGCGGCTGGAGGAACCGATCTTGTTGCCGCACTCGCGGACCAGGACCCGGTGCTCGGTGAGCAGCCGGTCGCGGACCACGGTGCCCTCGGCGCCCACCGGAAGGCGCACGAAGAGGAAGTTCCCCTGGGAGGGGTAGACGGTCAGGCCCGGCAGCGCGGAGAGCTGGCTGGCCATCTCCAGACGGTCGCGGTACACCTGGTGGAGGCTCTGGGCGTACTCGGCGCCGTGCTCCTTGAGGATGAACACCACGTACTCGGCGAAGGCGTTGAGGTTCCATTTCGGCAGCATGGAGCGGACCCGGCCGGCGAGCGAGGGATTGGCGACCATGTAGCCGAAGCGGATGCCGTGCAGGCCGAAGTTCTTGCCGAGGCTGCGCAGCACGATGACGTTGGGGCGCAGCATCGCCTCCTGGACGACGCTCGGTTCGGCCTCCGCGTCGGCGAACTCCAGGAACGACTCGTCGATGACGACCAGGTCCAGGTCGGCCATCGCGTCCATGAACTGCACGATCGCGTGCTTGTGCAGGAACCCGCCGTCGGGGTTGTTGGGGTTGCAGATGACGGCGGCACGGGTCCCGCGCGCCCGGATGAACTCGGCGTACTGGGCGAGGTCCAGGGCGAAGCCGCTGGACTCCTGGAGCGGGAACATGTCGACCCGCTTGCCGGTCTCCATCGGCTGGTCGGTCCAGCGGCCGAAGGTGGGGACGGGGATGGCGAGGGACTCGCGGACCAGCAGGTGGTCGATCCAGGTGATCAGCTCGGTGGAGCCGTTGCCCATCGCGACCGCCTGCGGCGGGAGCTGGAGCAGGTTGCACAGCTCGGCGGTGATGGTGTCGGCGCTGCTCGGGTAGTACGTGATGATGTCGCGGAGCTTGGCCGCCATCACGTCGAACATCGCCGGGGTGGGGAAGTAGGGGTTGCACGGTATGCAGAAGTCCACCGGGCCGACCCCTTCGCCGCCCTCGCGCGTCAGCGCTGCCATCGACGGGCTGTGCGCCGCGGTGTTGCGGAACAACGAGGAGACGTTGTCGGCCATGGAACCTCCGTACGGGGCGGGCCCGGTGGGGACGACCGGGCCCGTCGTCATGTGGGTGGCCCGTGCGGGGGAGCACGGGCCGCCCTTACATACGGAGACTGGGGTGGCGCTGTTCAATCGCTGAGGATTGCGTGAGAAGTTGTGTGGTTCCTGTGAAGGTCCGCCGATGGCGGGACGGTCAGCGGCCGAACGAGTGGACGGTCGTCGTCCGGTACGTCTGCCCCGGCCGCAGCACGGTCGACGGGAAGGACGGCTTGTTCGGCGAGTCCGGGAAGTGCTGCGTCTCCAGGCACAGGGCGTCGCCCTGGCGGTAGACGGTGCCGCCCGAGCCGACGAGCGTGCCCTCGAGGAAGTTGCCGGAGTAGAACTGCAGCCCCGGCTCGGTGGTGGCGATGCGCAGGGTGCGGCCCGAGGAGGGGTCGCGCAGGGTCGCGACGGGCACCGGCTTCGCCGTGACGCCCTTGTCGAGCACCCAGTTGTGGTCGAATCCCTGGCCGTACAGCAGCTGCTGGTGGGCGACGCGGATGTCCTCGCCGACGGTCTTGGCCCGGCGGAAGTCGAAGGGGGTGCCGGCCACCTTCGCCAGTTCGCCGGTGGGGATCAGGCCCGAGTCGACGGGCGTGTAGCGGGAGGCGGCGATCTCCAGCTCGTGGTCGTAGACCGAGCCGCTCGCCTCGCCGGCGAGGTTCCAGTAGACGTGGCTGGTGAGGTTGACGACGGTGGCCTTGTCGGTGGTGGCCTCGTAGTCGATGCGCCAGTCGCCCTGCCGGGTGAGGGTGTAGGTGACCTTCACCTTGAGGGTGCCCGGGTAGCCCATCTCCCCGTCGACGCTCGTGTAGTGCAGGTACAGGCCGACGTCGGAGCCCTTGGTGAACGGCTCGACGTCCCAGACCCGCTTGTCGAAGCCTCGGGCGCCGCCGTGCAGGGTGTTCTCGCCGTCGTTGACGTCGATCTGGTGGGCGGTGCCGTCGAGGGTGAACCGGCCCTTGCCGATGCGGTTGCCGTAGCGGCCGATGAGCGCGCCGAAGTACGGGCTCCCCGCGACGTACTCCTCGATCGTGTCGAAGCCGAGGGAAACGTTCCTGTAGCGGCCGTGGCGGTCGGGGATCTCCAGGGACTGGACGATGCCGCCGTAGGAGAGGACCTTCAGGCGGGTGCCGCCGTTGGCCAGCGACCAGAGGTGGACCTTCGTGCCGTCCGCGAGGGTACCGAAGAGCTTCTTCACGGGCGTGCTGCCTCCCGAGGCGTGTGCCGTGCCGCCGAGCGTGGTCGCGGCGATCCCGGCGGCCGCGGCGCCCGCGATGACTGTGCGTCGGTTCAGTTCCATGGAGTGCGGCTCCCTTGAAAGGGCGGGGCCCCGCCGGACGCTTCCGGCGGGGCCCCGCTCGTCGACCTACGAACCGGACTTGCGCTTGTTCCAGACGTCGAAGCCGACCGCGGCCAGCAGGGCCAGGCCCTTGATGACCTGCTGCCAGTCGCTGCCGACGCCGAGGAGGTTCATGCCGTTGTTCAGCACGCCGAGGACGAGACCGCCGATGATCGCACCGAGGACGGTGCCCACACCGCCGCTCATCGACGCGCCGCCGATGAACGCCGAGGCGATCGCCTCGAGTTCGAAGTTCAGTCCCGCCTTCGGACCGGCCGCGTTCAGACGGGCGGCGACCACCAGACCCGCCAGGGCCGCGAGCACGCCCATGTTCAGGAAGACGTAGAAGGTGACCTTCTTGTCCTTCACGCCGGACAGCTTCGCCGCCGGCAGGTTGCCGCCGATCGCGTAGATGTGCCGCCCGAACACCGCGTTGCGCATGACGTAGCCGTAGCCGACCACCAGCACGCCCAGCACCAGCAGGATGATCGGGGCACCCTTGTAGCTGGCCAGCAGCAGGGTGACCACGAGGATCGCGGCGACGATGGAGACGATCTTGAGCAGGAAGATGTTGCGGGGCACGACCTCCAGCGCGAACTCCTGCTGGCGCCCCCGGTCCCGGACCTCCTGGAGCACCACGAAGACGATCAGGACGATGCCCAGCAGCAGCGTGATGTTGTGGTAGTTGGTGGTCGGGCCGACCTCGGGCAGGAAGCCGTTGCCGATCTTCTGGAGACCGTCCGGGAAGGGGCCGAGGGTCTGGCCCTCCAGCAGGATCTCCGTCACACCGCGGAAGGTCAGCATGCCGGCGAGGGTGACGATGAACGACGGTATGCCGAGATAGGCGATCAGATAGCCCTGGATCGAGCCCGCGACACCGCCCACCACCAGGCAGAGCACCACCGCGACTGGCCACGACACGTCGTGCTGCACGGTCAGTACGGCCGCGAAGGCACCCACGAACGCCGTCAGCGACCCCACCGACAGGTCGATGTGGCCCGCGATGATCACCAGCATCATGCCGATCGCGAGGATCAGGATGTAGCTGTTCTGGAGGACCAGGTTGGAGACGTTGCGCGGCAGCAGCAGGTCGCCGTCGGTCCACACCGCGAAGAGGACGACGATCAGGCCGAGGGCGATCAGCATGCCGTACTGGCGCATGTTGCGGCGCAGGCCGTCCAGCATCAGCTGGAGCAGGCCGTCGCCCGCCGCCCCCGGGCCCTTGCCCGGCGGCGCGGCGGCCGGGCTCTTGTCGGTCACTTCGGTGCTCATCGCGTTACCTCTTTGTCCTTCGTCATCTGACGCATCAGCACTTCCTGCGTGGCCTCGGCCCGCGGGACCTCGCCCGTGAGGCGTCCGGCGGCCATGGTGTAGATGCGGTCGCACATGCCGAGCAGTTCGGGCAGCTCGGAGGAGATGAAGACGACCGCCTTGCCCTGGGCCGCCAACTGGTCGATGACCGTGTAGATCTCGTACTTGGCGCCCACGTCGATGCCGCGCGTGGGCTCGTCCAGGATCAGCACGTCCGGACCCGCGAAGATCCACTTGCTGAGGACGACCTTCTGCTGGTTGCCGCCGGAGAGCTTGCCGACCGGCTCGAAGACGGTCGGGGCCTTGATGTTCATGGACGTGCGGTAGCCCTCGGAGACCTGCCGCTCCTCGTGCTCGTCGACGATCCCGCGCCGGGCGACCTTCTTCAGGGCGGTGAGCGAGATGTTCCGGTTGATGGTGTCGATGAGGTTGAGGCCGTAGTGCTTGCGGTCCTCGGTGACGTAGGCGATGCCGTGCTCGACCGCCTCCGCGACGGTCTTCGTACGGATCTCCCGGCCGTCCTTGAGGACCGTGCCGCCCGCGTGCCGGCCGTAGCTGCGCCCGAACACGCTCATCGCGAGCTCGGTGCGGCCGGCGCCCATCAGTCCCGCGATGCCGACGATCTCCCCGCGCCGCACGTGGACCGACACGTCGTCGACCACCTTGCGCTGCTGATCGATCGGGTGGTGCACGGTCCAGTTACGGATCTCCAGGGCGGGTGCCGCGCCCTCCTCCGGCTGGTGCGGGGTGCGCTCGGGGAAGCGGTGGTCGAGGTCGCGGCCCACCATGCCGCTGATGATCCGGTCCTCGGTCGTCTCCGGCGCCTTCACGTCCAGCGTCTCGATGGACTGGCCGTCGCGGATGATCGTCACCGAGTCGGCGACCTTGCGGATCTCGTTGAGCTTGTGGGAGATGATGATCGAGGTGATGCCCTGCTTCTTCAACTCCAGGATGAGATCGAGGAGTTTGTCGCTGTCCTCGTCGTTCAGGGCCGCGGTCGGCTCATCCAGGATGAGCAGCTTCACCTTCTTCGACAGCGCTTTCGCGATCTCCACGAGCTGCTGCTTGCCCACGCCGATGTCGGCGACGCGGGTCTCCGGGTGATCGCTGAGACCGACCCGGCGCAGCAGCTCGGAGGCGTGCCGCAGGGTCTCGTTCCAGTTGATCAGCCCGCGCTCGGCGTGCTCGTTGCCGAGGAAGATGTTCTCCGCGAGGGAGAGGTACGGCACCAGCGCCAGCTCCTGGTGGATGATCACGATGCCGTGCTGCTCGCTCGCCCGGATGTCCTTGAAGCCGCAGACCTCTCCCTCGAAGAGGATCTCCCCCTCGTAGCTGCCGTGCGGATGGACGCCGGAGAGCACCTTCATCAAGGTGGACTTCCCGGCGCCGTTCTCACCGCAGATGGCGTGGACCTCGCCCTGCCGGACGGTCAGCGTGACGTCCGACAGCGCCTTCACACCGGGAAAGGTCTTGACGATCGAGCGCATTTCCAGGACGGGTCCCGCCATGGTCGTGCCTTCCAATCCGTGAGGTTCGACGCTTACTTGAGCTGGTCCGCCGTGTAGTAACCGCCGTCGACCAGGATCTGCGAGTAGTTGGTCTTGTCGACGCTCACCGGCTGGAGCAGGTAGGCGGGGACGACCTTGGAGCCGTTGTCGTAGGTCTTGGTGTCGTTGACCTCCGGCTCCTTGTCGTTGAGGACCGCGTCGACCATGTTCGAGGCGACCTTGGCCAGCTCGCGCAGGTCCTTGTAGACGGTCTGGGTCTGCCCGCCCGCGATGATCGACTTCACCGAGGCCAGCTCGGCGTCCTGACCGGTGATGACCGGCAGCGGCTTGCTCCCGGAGCCGTAGCCGTCGGACTTCAGCGACGACAGGATGCCGATGGAGATGCCGTCGTACGGCGAGAGGACCGCGTCGACCTTCTCGCTCTTGTACGACTTGGTGAGGATGTCGTCCATGCGCCGCTGGGCGGTGGCGCCGTCCCAGCGCAGGGTGGTGACCTGGTTGAGCGCGGTCTGGCCGGACTGGACGACCAGCTTCTTGCTGTCGATGTACGGCTTCAGGACGCTCATCGCGCCGTTGAAGAAGTACTTGGTGTTGTTGTCGTCGTTGGAGCCGGCGAACAGCTCGATGTTGAACGGGCCCTTGCCGCTCGCCAGGCCCAGCTTGTCGACGATGTAGTTCGCCTGGAGCTGGCCGACCTTCTCGTTGTCGAAGGACGCGTAGTAGTCGACGTTGTCCGAGCCGAGGATCAGGCGGTCGTAGGAGATGACCGGGATGTCCGCGTCCTTGGCCTGCTGGAGGACGTTGTTCAGCGACTTGTTGTCGATGGCCGCGATGATCAGCGCCTTGACGCCCTGGGTGATCAGGTTCTCGATCTGCGAGACCTGCTGGTCGGGGTCGTCCTCGCCGTAGACCAGCTTGGTCTTGTAGCCCTTGGCCTCCAGGTCCGCGACGACGTTCTTGCCGTCGGAGATCCAGCGCTCCGAGGACTTGGTCGGCATCGCGATGCCGATGGTCCCGCCCTTGCTGTCGCTCTTCTCCTCCTTGCTCCCGCCGTCGCTGCTCTGACCGCAGGCGGTCAGGGTGAGGGCCAGGGAGGCGGCTCCGGCCACGGCGGCGAGGGCTGCTCTACGAGTACGCATGATCATCATCCTTGATGTGGTGAGAGAGAGCTTCGGTCCTCAGGCGGGAGCGCTCCCCTGCGACGGGGGAGACCGCGCGGGCGAGACCGCGCGGAAGGGACCGAGAAAACGCGCGTGTGGGATTGTGTTCGACTGCGTCGCGTTCTGTGAAGGGGGCTTTCCCGGAACGTTATGCGGAAGTTTCGAAACGCCGCAGCGCGCCCGGGAGTCGGGAGCCCAGCGGGGCCATGTCGCCGTCGGCGCCGTGACGTGCCAACAGGTCCAGGGCAAGCCTGCCGCGCCGCACCCGCTCCTTTGCGGTGGACAGCGTCAGGTCCCGCAGATGGTGCCCGTAAGGGTAGATCCCGGGGGCCTTGGAGAGGCCGAACTTCAGGTACAAAGGGGCACCGCGGCGGATCAGTTCGGCCACCTCGTACATCCGGACGTACCCGCCGAGGTCGTCGGGGGCCTCGATGTACATGTCCATGGGGGCGGCCGACACCCGCCGGATCTCGGTGAGGTGATCGAGCGTCAGATCGCTGGGCACGTTGACGGAGTCGGCGCCGAGCCGCTCGTAGACCGCGTACGCGGCCGGGTTCACCGGGCCGATGAGCGCGCTCACCTTGAGCGTGGTGTCGGCCGGGATGATGCCCGCCTCCCGCGCCCGGTGCAGGGTCCACAGCACGCCCTCGTCGGCGACGAGCAGGCACTTGACGCCCAGCTCCGTCGCGCGGACGGCGTCCTCCACACAGCCCGCCACGGCGTCGTGGCCGCGCGCCCTCAGGCCCGCGCCGCGGGAGTCGGTACGGGTCGACCCGCCGATGTCCCAGGTGCCGCGCGGCCCGGTGAACAGGCAGAGTTCGATGTCGCGTTCGCCGGTGGCCTCGACCATCTCGGTGATCTCGGCGTCGGTCAGCATCCACACGCCGCTGCCCTGGCTGATCCGGTGGATCGGCACATCGAGCCGCGAGGCCTCCTTCAGCACGACCGCCAGCGCTTCGGGACCCTCGCACGAGGGGATCTCGGTGCGCCAGCGGCCGCCGCCGGGGAAGGTGTGGGCGGAGGTGTCGGCGGGGTCGAGGGCGGGCGCGTCCAGCCCCAGGGCGGCGAGCGCCTGCTCGCCGGGGCGGCGGGCGGCCGTAGCGGAAGCGTCGGTCGTCACAAGCTGTCCTTCGTGTTCGTTATTTCGGACAAGGTTCGCGGCTCAAGTCGTACGGGCTTGGGTGTACGCCGGTGCGGCGGGTGTCGGAGGCCCGCCGCACCGGCGTACGTCTAGGGGCGGAGCAGCACCTTGCCCACCTTCGGATCGCCGGATCCCACCAGCTCGATCGCCTCGGAGAACTCGGCGAGCGGCAGCTCGTGCGTGACCAGCGGCAGCGGGTCGAGCAGCCCGGAGGCGAACACCCGCACCGTGTGCGACCAGGCGTCCGGCGGCGCGCCGAAGACGGAGTGCACCTCCAGCTGCCGGACCACCAGGTCGGTCGGGTCCAGCCCGTCGGCGCCGGCCGCCGGGATGCCCGTCAGCACCAGCCGCCCGCCGCGCCGCAGCAGCGCGGCGGAGGTGCGCGCGGCGGACGCGGACCCGGCGGTCTCGATCACGACGTCGAAGTCGTCGGGCAGCTCCTCGCCCCGGGTGCGGAAGGAGGTGGCGCCGAACTGCCGGGCCAGGGCCTCCCGGTCCCGCCGCGTGCCCACGACCAGCAGCTCGCTCGGCGAGCCCGCCCGCAGGAACTGCACGGCGAACATGCCCAGCGTCCCGGTGCCGACGACCGCGACCCGCTCGCCCGGCAGGGCGTGGGCCTTGATCGCGGCGGCCGCGATGCAGGCGGCCGGCTCCAGCAGGGCCGCCGCCGTCAGGTCGGCGTCGTCCGGCAGGACGTGCAGCAGCCGGGCCGGCAGGGTCAGCGTGGCGGCCATCGCGCCCGGCTGGGTGAACCCGGTCTCCTCGTACCCGTCCGTGCACAGCGTCGTCTCACCCGCGTGGCAGCGGTCGCACACCTGGCAGTTGCGGAAGCCCTCACCGACGACCTTGCGGCCCACCAGGGACTCCGGCACCCCGGCGCCCACGGCCTGGACCGTCCCCGACCACTCGTGGCCGGGGACGAGCGGGTAGCGGACGTACCCCTCGGGCCGGTTGCCCTGGTAGACCTCGCGGTCGCTGCCGCAAATACCCACCGCGTGCACCCGCACGAGCGCCTCGCCGGGCCCGGCCTCGCGCGGCGTGTGCTCGACGAGCCGGTGCTCGCCCGGCGCCTCGACGACGACGGCGCTGCTCACTGCTGGGTGCCCTTCGGCTTGCGCTGCTCCCAGCCCTCGGCCCACAGGTCGAAGCGGGCCTGCTGCTGCGGGAACTCGGCGGCGGCGTCGGCGTCGAACTCCACGCCGAGACCGGGCTTGTCGGAGAGGTGGAAATACCCGTCGATCACCTCGGGCGCGCCCTTGACGACCTTCTTGATGTCCGCGTCCGCGAAGTCGTTGAAGTGCTCGAGGATCTTGAAGTTGGGGGAGGTGAAGCCGACCTGGAGCGAGGCGGCGGTCAGCACCGAGCCGCCCACGTTGTGCGGGGCGACCAGCATGTAGTGGGTCTCGGCGGTCGCGGCCAGCTTCCGCGTCTCCCAGATGCCGCCGATGTGGCCGACGTCCGGCTGGATGATGTCGACGGCCTGGCTCTCGAAGAGCTCGCGGAACTCGATCCGGTCGTGGATGCGCTCGCCGGTGGCGACCGGCATGTCGACCTTGGCCGCGACCTTCTCCAGCGCCTTGAGGTTCTCCGGCGGGACCGGCTCCTCCAGCCACGCGGGCTTGAAGGGCGCCAGCTCCTTGGCGAGGCGGACGGCGGTGGCGGGCGAGAACCGGCCGTGCATCTCCAGCATCAGCTCGGCGTCCGGCCCGATGGCGTCGCGCACGGCCTCGATGAGGGAGACGGCGTACAGGCTCTGCTCGTGGTCCAGCTCGAAGTGGCCGGTCCCGAACGGGTCGATCTTCAGCGCCTTGTACCCGCGCTCCATGACCCCCTGGGCGGCCTTGTGGTACGCCTCGGGCGTCCGCTCGGTGGTGTACCAGCCGTTGGCGTAGGCCTTGACCTTGTCGGTGACCTTGCCGCCGAGCAGCTGCCAGACCGGTACGCCGAGGGCCTTGCCCTTGATGTCCCAGCAGGCCATCTCGATGACCGCGATGCCGGACATCACGATCTCGCCGGCCCGCCCGTAGTCGCCGTACTTCATGCGGCGGGTGAGGTCCTCGACAGCGAACGGGTCGGAGCCGAGAATGTGGTTGGTTTCGGCCTCCCTCAGATACCCGATCAACGCGTCGGTGTGGCCCAGCATGCGGGTCTCGCCGACACCCGTGATGCCCTCGTCGGTGTGCACCTGGACGTAGGTCAGGTTGCGCCAGGGCGTACCGACCACGTGAGTGCTGATTCCGGTGATGCGCACGGAAGTTTGCCCTTCAGCTGTTCGAGATTTCGTCACACGTTCGAAATGCTGGCGTGACAGTAAGGAGGGGGCGAGGGGGGTGTCAATGGGTCGGACAGATAACGGTTTCGACAGTTTCGACGGCGGCTTTTCGGTTTCGATGCCCGGAACGGGCACGGGGCTCCTCTCAGGGCCCCGCCGGGAGGCCCTTCGGTTTCCCACACAACCTTCACAGGCACCCCTAGGAACGTCACCCGGCAGGAACTTAGTCTTCCCGCGTCATGGACTACTGCCACCCGTGCCGACGGCACCTCAACGGCGCCCTCGCCTGCCCGGGCTGCGGCACTCCGGCCCCTCGTCCGGACGCGCCCGCGCGGGAGGCGTACCCGGCCCAGGCCTACGCGCCGGAGCCGTACGCCGTTCACGACGCCGGGGCGGGAATGGACGGAGCTTACGGCTCCGGGGCGGGGACGGACGGAGCTTACGGCTCCGGGGCGGGGATGCGGGCCTTCGGCGCCGGCGCCGGCGCGGACACGCGGGAGGCCGGGACGGCCGCCCCCGAGGCTGCGGCGGCAGCCCCTGCGGCCGGGGCAGGCGCCAGCAAGTCCGATGCGGCGGCCCCCGGGGCCGGAGGCCGGGCCGCCCGCCGCCGCGAGCAGGAACGCGGCCGGGGCCGCGGCCGGGGTCAGGCCCGCGGCCGGGGCCGAGGCGAGGGCCGGTCCCGCGGCGGCCGGTCCCACGGTCCGGTGCCCGCCGACGACACCGCCGACGACATCGTCGACGACACCACCGGCGACCCCGCCGAGGGTGATGCGAGCCGTCGCGATCGCAAGGCCGCCGCCCACCGCCGGCGCCGCCGCCGCACCCTCCTGATCACCGCGGGCTTCGTCCTGGCGGCCGGCGGACTGAGCCTGGCCGAACTCGGCATCGACGGCGCCGTTCTCCCCGGCTCGAACCCGGCGGCGGCCGGGGGCGAGTCGACGGAGGTCGACGCCGACGAGCCCACGGCGGGCACCACGGCGGAGGCCCTCGACGCAAGGTCGGACACCGGAGGCAAGGGGAGCTCGGCCTCGCCGGACCCCTCGGCCTCCGCGTCCGCCTCGGGGTCCGCGTCGGCGTCCGCCTCGCCGGGTGCCTCGGAGTCGTCGACGACCGGCCCGGACCAGGACCCCCTGTCGGCGACCGCCCCGGTCACCTCCCCGACCACCTCCGGCTCCGACACCTCGGCGGACACCCCGTCCACCCCGGCCTCCGACCCCACGACGTCGGAGCCGGCCCCGGACCCGGAACCATCGCCTTCGGAAACGTGCGACCGGTTCCTGTGGTGGTGCAGCTGAGCGGAACGGGTGCCGCCGTCAGGGCGTCCCGGGGCGGCGGTCGGTCCTGAAGGCCGCCCACACCGTCTTGCCGATGACGTGCTCCGTGACGCCCATGTCGTCGGCCGGCTGCCTGATCAGGTGCAATCCCCGCCCTGAGCACGCGAGGGTGTCCGAGGCCTGAAGGGCGACGAACGGGCTGCCGGTGTCCCGGACCCCCAGGCGCATCACCGTGCCGTCGAGCTCAAGAGTCACGCGGTACTCCCGGCCCGGCGGAACGCCGTGCAGCAGTGCGTTCGTGGCGAGTTCCGACGCGCACAGCTTTATGTCGTCCAGCCGGTCGGTGCGGTCCCACTCCACCAGGACCTGGTGGACGAACGCGCGGGCGTCGCGCACCGAAGCGTGCGAGCGCGGAAAACGACGTTGCTGTGGCAAGGGCACGTTCGGCCACCTCCGCAGTGCTGGAGCAAGTGCCGCGACACTACTGCTATTCGCGAAAAGCAGCAAGGTGGCGCTCTAGGCTGACAGCTTGGGGACCGTGCGCCCGAAGTCGCCTAACGTGTACGGCGCAAGGTCGAACGAACGGTCCGGCCGTACAGGAGGACGCCGTGAGCGCGAGTGGGTGGGTCAGCACCTCGTTGCCGTATCTGACGCCACGGAAACAGGGGCGGGGTGACGCCTGGGCGGAGGAGGCGGAGGCCCGGGGGCGGCGCGGTACTCAGCGGATCGTCCACGCGGGCGAGGTGCCGGCTCCGGCGGACGTGGCGGGGCTGCTCGGGATCGCGGAAGGGGAGCCGGTGGTCGTGAGGCGGCGCCTGATCCTCCTCGACGACCAGCCGAACGAACGCACCGACACCTACTACCCGACTGCCATCGCCCGGGGCACCCGACTCGCCGGGACCGCCAGGATCCCGGGCGGAGCCGTCACGTTCCTCGCCGAACTGGCGTACGTGGGCGTTCTCGTGACGGAGGACGTGACCGCCGGAATGCCGGACGAGGAGGAGCGGGAAGCCCTGCGGACAGCCGCCGACGAGCCGGTCCTGCGGATCACTCGGGTGACCCGGGACCGCGACGACCGGCCGATCCAGGTCGACCGTATGGTGATGCCTGCCCCACGGCAGAGGCTGCGTTACGAGATCAGGATCGGATGACCGTGCCCAAGGCAGTACCAGAAGCCGCCGACCGCCGTTCGCTGCACGAGAGGATCGCGGCCGATCTGCGCGACGACATCATGAGCGGGGAGCTTGCGCCCGGAGAGAGCCTGCCCTCCACGGTGCAGCTCAAGGAACGCTTCGACGCGTCGAACGCCACTGTCCAGAAGGCTCTTCAGCTCCTGAAGGACGAAGGTCTGGTGGTCGGAAGGGCCGGCGCGGCCGTCACGGTCCGCGAACACCGCCAGCGCACGGTCCGCCCTGCCGCGCTCGCGGCACCGGGCGCACCTGGAGAGCCCTTCCGCTGGCTCACCGAAGCGGCCAAGCACGGCACGCGCGCCCGCAGCGAGCTGCTCGACGTGCGGGAGACCCGCCCACCGGCCGATGTCCGCGCCGCCTTCGGTCTCCCGGAGAACGGCACCGCCCTCCTCCGCGGCCAGCTCCTCCTGATCGACGACGAGCCCGCCGAACTCGTGTACTCCTACTATCCGTTGGACATCGCCAGAGGCACGCCGCTTGAGAGCCGCCGCCGGATCAAGGGCGGCACTCCCGTGCTGCTCACGGCACTCGGTCATCCTCCTCGCCGCAGCGTGGACCGTGTTTCCGCGCGGGTCCCGACCCAGGAGCAGTACCAGGCGCTCCGCCTGACGAGCGGCATGCCGGTCCTGCGCACCCTGCGGGTCGTGCACAGCGATCGTGAGGAGCCGGTCGAGGTGACCGTGATGGTGAAGGCGGGGCATCTGTACGAGGTGCAGTACGAGTTCGCCGTCGGCGAGTGACCCGCCTTCTTCCGTCACCGCCTCCCGCGCCGCGCCGCTCCTCCACGAGCGGGAGGCGGCGGCTGACCGGTCCCGTAGGCCACCACGTCCACCACGTCGTCGCCGGCCACGCAGTCCAGGGCGCGTCGGCTGAGCCTGTACACCCAGAAGTGGTGCAGGCCGTACAGCAGCGGCCCGGACAGGGCCAGTACCAGTTCGGCCTGCCACGGCATCGTTCCCGTGGGCAGTGCCGTGGCCAAAGGTGAAACCACGGCGGCCGTACCCGTGGCGCGCATTCCCCTCACCATTCCTCACCGCCGTCATGTCGCCGGGCATTCGATATCGCCCGCCGGGTCGACCGGGCGTGCAGGGTGACGCGGAGTGCATGAGCCAGATGGCGGCGGCGGGGTTCGGCGGAAAGGTCCCAGAGTTCGCTGTGCCATTCCTCCGCATAACGCGGACGGTCCGCGGGGGGAAGGGCTCGTACCGCGGAGTCGATGAGCCATCGCGCGGACAGGCTCACCCTTTTCCCGGCGGCGAGGGCGGCGGACGCCCGTTCGGGGTGGTGCAGCGTGGTCACGAGGTGCCGCAGCAGGACCGTCGCGTCGTCGCAGGAGCGGGCGATGCCGGTGGCCCGCAGGCTTCCCCGGGGGTCCACGCGAGCGAGCTGGAGCGCCAGGTGGCGGAACGACTCGGAGGCGTAGGCGAGGCCCTGGGCCAGGTCGGTCGTCCTGGTTCCGACGGCGACCGGGCTGCCGAGTGCCGAGGGGAGCCGCACGGCGCGCAGATGCAGGTCGGTGACGACCCTGGCCGCGTCGAGCGCGAGGTCGACATCGCTGCTCACGGCGTGGATACGGCGCAGCGCGAGGAGGCAGGCCAGCTTCCTGGCGCGGGCGTCGGTGCGGGCCAGCGCGCGGATGAGCTTGCGGGACAGGCCGACGGCGTGACGCGCGGCGGATTCCCGCGCGGCGGCGTTCGCGGTGAGGGGGGCATGCGTCATGCGCCCGCCCCTCCGGCCATTCCCGGGCGCAGCACGCCGAGCGCGTTCCGTCCGACCGTGCTGCGGGCGAGCGCCAGCCGGGCGGCCACGGCGCCGTCGGGGCTCAGGCGGTAATAGCGTCGCCGGGGCCGGCCCCGCTCGTGCGGATCCACGTCCTCCCAGCGGGAGACGAGCCATCCGATCGATTCCAGGCGGGCCAGAATGGGGTGGATCGTGCCGCTGGCCAGCTGAGCCCTGGCGCAGATCTCCAGCCCGTACATTTCTTCGGCTGGATTCTCGAGAAGCGCCCGCAGTACTAATTGGGTGGGCAGTGTCATCCGCGGTGACGAGGCGTCTTTGGGCATGATGGAACTCTACCTAGGGGCTAAGTAGAGATGAACCAAGCCAGGGCGCATCGCACATTGCTAATTGTGTTCGAGTGAATTCCTGTTCGAGGGGTGCCGACCCCCGCTGTCGACATAGACGACCAGCGTCTGCTCCGGCTGTTCGGCCAGGTGAAAAGCGGTGTACGCGTAATCGATCGGTCCCCGTCGCGGGTGCCGTAGCCGTTTCCGGCCGCTGTGACGGGCCTGCACCTCGTACTGCGGCCACCAGTCCCGCACCTCCGGGCTGCCCTCGTTCAGGTCCTCGACCAGCCGGGTGTACCGCGGGTCGCCGGAATGGCGTGCCGCCAGCGCCCGAAGCCGGCCGAGCAGGCCGCGTGCCTCGGATTCCCAGTCGACGACGACGTCCCGGGCCACCGGTTCGAGGAACATCCAGCGGACGAAGTTGGCGGGCCGGTCCGCCTCGGTGATGAGTCCCGGGAACAGCTCGTCGGCTGCCTGGTTGTGGCTGAGGACGTCATAGTTGCCGCCGATGATGTACGCCGGGTTCGGCTGGAGCAGCAAGGGGACGGCACCCGCTTCGGCCGTCAGCGGCTCGTGTTCCTCGGGTTCGGCCGCAGGCGCGTGACCGGCGAGGCGGAGAAGGTGATCGCGCTCGTGCCGGTCGAGCCGCAGCGCCGCGGCCAGGGCGTTGAGCACCTGTTCGGAGACGCGGATCTCCCGCCCCTGCTCCAGATACGTGTACCAGGTGGCGCTGATCCCGGCCAGCAGCGCCAGTTCCTCCCGGCGGAGTCCCGGAGTCCGACGGCGGCCGGTCCGGGGCAGGCCCACCTCGTCCGGGGTCAGGCGCTCCCTCCGGCTGCGCAGGAATTCACTCAGTTGACGGCGTCGGTCCGGCTGCGTGGGCATGACGGTAGGACCCTCGGTTCCAGAATAAATGCGGTCTGGATACCAGGCTAAGACCTCAGGAGACTGGTGCGCGAGCACGGGCCGCGGTACTGCCGACGGCCTCACACGGTCACACCGGCACCCGGCCGTACGGTGCGCAACGGCGTCCGGACGCATCTCCGTGTCCCGCTGCCGCTCCGCACCCCTGCCCGGCGCCGAAGACGGAGAGGGCAACTCATGTCCGGAATCAAGGGCAAAGTGGTGGCGATCACAGGAGCCGGCAGTGGCATCGGCGAGGGGACGGCGTTGCTGCTGGCCGAACGCGGCGCGCGACTCGTCCTCGGCGCACGCCGGTCCGAACGCCTGCTGGACCTGGTGGCCCGGATCGAGAAGGCGGGTGGCGAGGCCGTGCAGATCCGCACCGACGTGACCCGGCGGGACGACCTGCACGCCCTGGTCGCGCTGGCCGGTGAGCGCTTCGGCCGACTGGACGTACTCGTCGGCAATGCCGGAGTCGGCACCGTTTCGCCTCTCGACGATCTGCGCGTCGAGGAGTGGGACCACATGGTCGACGTCAACGTGAAAGGCGTGCTGCACGGGATCGGCGCCGCGCTGCCGGTCTTCCGGGCGCAGGGAACCGGCCACTTCATCACCGTCGCGTCCACGGCCGCGTTCCGCATCGTGCCCACCATGGCCGTCTACGCCGGCACCAAGTTCGCGGTCCGGGCCATCTGCGAAGGACTGCGCCAGGAAGCCGGCGACTCCCTGCGGGTGACGACCGTCTCACCTGGTCCGACTGCGACCGACTTCGCCGAGGCGTCGACCAACAGCCAGGTCAGGGCGGCGATCAGCAAGATGCGGGACGACATCGCGATCCCGCCCGACGCGATCGCCCGCGCCATCGCTTTCGCGATCGAACAGCCTGCCGCGGTCGACGTGAACGAGATCGTCGTCCGGCCCACCGCCCAGAGCTGACCTCCCCAGGTCGCCGAGACCCGAGACCGGCACGGTCAGTCGCCGTCGTCCGAGGGGTGTCGGTCGTCGGCGTCCGCCGGCCCCACCATCCGCCGCAGCAACCCCCGCAGCACCCCCCGTTCCTCCTCCGTCAGCCCCGCCAGGGGTTCGCGGGCGAAGCGCAGGCCTTCGCGGAGGCCCTTGGCCACCCGGCGGCCCTCCTCGGTGGCGGCCGCCAGTTTGACGCGGCGGTCGGCCGGGTCGGGGCGGCGTTCGGCCAGGCCCCGGGCCTCCAGGCGGTCGACGATGCCGGTCACGTTGGACGGCTCGCACTTGAGCCGGTTCGCCAGCTTGCGCATGGGCAGCGGCTCCAGGGAGAGCAGGCTGAGCAGGCGGGCCTGGGCGCCGGTGAGGGCGTACGCGGCGGCGGCGTCCTCGTAGTCCTCGTGGAAGCGGGCCACCACCTCGCCGATCAGTTCGACGACCTCGAGGGTCAGGGCGTCGGGGCGGCGGGCCGGAGGTGAGGGTGCCATGGTGGACAGGGTACCCGGCTTACTTGACATCCTGAAATATTCAGACGCATGGTTGTTTCAGTTAGTGAAACATCAGAGAGGCATCCCCCATGACCGACTCCGCCCTCCCCGCCACCAGCCGCGAATGGCGCCTGCTCAGCCGACCCGTCGGCTGGCCGAAGCCCGAGGACTTCGAGCTGGCCGAGGCGGAGGTACGGCAGCCCGGTCCCGGCCAGGTCCTCGTCCGCAACGAGTACCTCTCCGTCGACCCCTACATGCGCGGCCGGATGAGCGCCGCCAAGTCCTACGTCGCCCCCTTCGAGCTGGGCAAGGCTATGCAGGGCGGCGCGGTCGGCGAGGTCGTCGCCTCCGAGACCGAGGGCATCGCCCCGGGCGACCACGTCCTGCACTTCGGCGGCTGGCGCGAGTACGCCACCGTCGACGGTGGGCAGGCCGTCCGGGTCGACCCCGAGGCCGCGCCCCTCTCCACCTACCTGGGCGTCCTCGGCATGACCGGCCTCACCGCGTACGCGGGCCTGCTGCGCACCGCCTCCTTCAAGGAGGGCGACGCGGTGTTCGTGTCCGGCGCGGCGGGCGCCGTCGGCAGCCAGGTCGGCCAGATCGCCCGGCTGAAGGGCGCCTCGCGGGTCATCGGCTCCGCCGGGTCCGACGACAAGGTCAAGCTGCTGGTGGAGGAGTACGGCTTCGACGCCGCGTTCAACTACAAGAACGGCCCGGTCGCCGAGCAGCTGCGCGAGGCCGCGCCCGACGGCGTCGACGTCTACTTCGACAACGTCGGCGGCGACCACCTGGAGGCCGCCATCGGCTCCCTCAACCGGGACGGCCGGATCGCGGTCTGCGGCATGATCTCCCTCTACAACAACACCGAGCCCGCCCCCGGCCCGAAGAACCTCGTCCGCCTCATCCAGACCCGCGGCCGCATCGAGGGCTTCCTGGTCGGCGACCACTACGACCTCCAGCCGCAGTTCGTCCGGGAGGTCGGCGCCTGGGTCCGCTCCGGTGAGCTGAAGTACCGCGAGACGGTCGTCGAGGGCATCGAGAACAACCTGGAGGCGTTCTTCGGCGTCCTGCGCGGCGACAACACCGGGAAGATGATCGTCAAGCTGTAGTGCGGGCGCGGGGCGGTGAAAGCGCCGGGGCCGGCCCGGCCCCCGCCCTGCCGGAGAAGGCCCGCCGGGTTCGCCCGTACGCGAGGGCGACCCGCCGGACGAGCGTCACCGTGACGCTCGTCCGGCAGCGCTCGCCGCGTGGTGGCGCAGCCGCACGTGGCGCAGTCGCGCACGGCGGAGGCCGCAGGTGGCGCAGTCGCGCACGGCGGAGGCCGCAGGTGGCGCAGTCGCGCACGGCGGAGGCCGCAGGTGGCGCAGTCG